>JAYUUX010000518.1:0-7800 GCA_043754645.1 Verrucomicrobiales bacterium
GCCGTCGCTCTGCGTCCGTAAGAATCCTAATCGCGAACACCATGCGCATCCTCATCCTCTCATTCCTGGTCGCCCTGACCCTTGTCCGGCCGGCAAACGGGCAAACTCCGGCGGCGATCACCCTGAACGCCGGTGACCATGTGGCACTCATCGGCAATGCCTTGCCCGACCGGATGCAGCACACCGGTTATCTGGAGACCCATCTCCAAACCAAGTTTCCCAAGCACCAGCTCGTCTTCCGTAATCTCGCCGCGTCCGGCGATGAAGTGGCCATGCGCCATCGCTCGGAGAATTTCGGCACGCCCGACGACTGGCTGAACCGGGTGAAGGCCGACGTCATCCTCGCCTTCTTCGGCTACAACGAGTCGTTCCAGGGCGAGGCCGGTTTGGTGAAGTTCCGGGCGGACCTCGACAAGTGGATCAAGGAGTCGAAGGCCAAGAACTATTCCGGCAAAGGTTCGCCGCGCATCGTCCTCTTCTCGCCCATTGCCACCGAGAAACATCGCGATCCCAACTTCGCGGACCCCGCTCCGGCCAACGCCAACCTCGTCCTGTATTCGGGCGTGATGTCTGAAGTCGCCAAGGCCAACGGCGTTCCATTCATCGATCTCTTCAAACCGAGCCAGCAGCTCTACGCGGCCGCCGCGGCTCAGGGCGCTTCGCTCACGATCAACGGATTCTTCCTCGGCGAGGCCGGTGACAAGGCGCTCGCGTCCGTCATTTACCAGGGGCTTGTCGGTGAAGCCGCTCCGTCGTCCGGCGCGGAAGGCCCTTCCTCGAGCTTTGAAAAACTCCGCACCGCCATCAACGAGAAGAACGCGATGTGGCATTCCCGCTACCGCACGATCGACGGCTACAACGTCTACGGCGGCCGTTCCGCCATGGCGTATTTGCCCGGGAAGGGCGGTTCCATTTCCGACCGGCAAGCGCCCGCGCCCTACACCTCCAACTACAAGGTCATGCAGCAGGAGATGGCCGTGCGTGATGTCATGACGGCCAATCGCGAGAAGCGTGTCTGGGCCGTGGCCGGCGGCGGCGACCTGGTCGTGACCGACGACAACCTGCCGCCCGTCGATCCGGTGCCGACGAACAAGCCCGGCCCGAAGGAGGACGGTTCGCATGTCTTCTTCAACGGCCAGGAAGCCATCGCCAAGATGACCATCCATTCCGGCATGAAGGTGAATCTCTTCGCCGATGAGAAGCAGTTCCCCGATCTCATCAACCCGGTCCAGTCGGCCTGGGATACCAAGGGCCGCCTCTGGGTCGCCGCGTGGCGTAACTACCCGGAACGCACGCCGTGGAGCAAGGACGGCGACAGCCTCCTCGTCTTCGAGGACACGGATGGCGACGGCAAGGCCGACAAGATGACCAAGTTCCTCGACGACCTGAACGCACCGACCGGCTTCCAGTTCTACAAGGACGGCGTGCTCGTCGTGCAGGCGCCGGACGTTTGGTTCGTCCGCGACACCAATGGCGACGGCAAGGGCGACACCCGTGAGCGCGTGTTGATGGGCCTCGACTCCGCCGACTCGCACCATACCGCCAACGCCATCTGCCTTGATCCCGGCGGCGCGATCTATCTCAGCGACGGTGTCTTCCACCGCACCCAGATCGAGACCGCCACCGGTCCCGTCCGCAACAACGACGCCGCCATCTTCCGTTACGAGCCGCTCACCGCGAAGTTCGAGACCTACATCGCCTACGGCTTCGCCAATCCCCATGGCCGCGTCTTCGATCGGTGGGGCAACGACTTCGTGACCGATGCCACCGGCAACAACACCTACTTCGGCGCGGCCTTCAGCGGACGCATCGACTACCCGGCGAAGCATGCCGGCATGAAGGAGTTCTGGAACCGTCCGTCGCGCCCATGCCCCGGCACGGGCATGATCTCCAGCCGCCACTTCCCCGACGAGTTCCAGGGAAATTTCCTCAACCTGAACGTCATCGGTTTCCAGGGGATCTTCCGCGTGAAGGTCGACGAGGAAGGCTCCGGCCTGAAGGGTGAGACGCTCGAGAATCTGGTTTCCTCCAGCGACCCGAACTTCCGCCCGTCCTCGATCTCCACCGGACCCGACGGCGCGCTCTACTTCACCGACTGGCACAACACCATCATCGGCCATCTGCAGCACCATCTCCGCGACCCGAACCGCGCGGTGGGCCTCGGCCGCATCTATCGCATCACCTACGAAGGCCGCCCGCTGCTCACGCCGAAGAAGATCGACGGCCAACCGGTCGAAGCCCTGCTGGAACTTCTCAAGGAGCCGGAGAACGGCGTCCGCGAACTCGCCAAAGTGGAACTCGCGAAGCACGACAGCGCGAAGGTCGTCGCCGCCACCAAGAAGTGGGCCGCCGGTCTGAACAAGGCCGACAAGGAATATGAGCACCAGATGATGGAAGCCCTCTGGGTCCACCAGTGGCACAACAGCGTCGACGCCGGATTCCTCAACCGGATGCTCGGCTCCTCCGACTACCGTGCGCGCGCCGCCGCGGCCCGCGTCCTCTGCTACTGGCGCGATCGTGTGCCCAACGCCCTTTCGCTGTTCGCAAAACTCGCCGAAGACGCCCATCCGCGCGTCCGCCTCGAAGCCGTCCGCGCCGCGAGCTTCTTCAACGTCTCCGAAGCCGCCGATGTCGCCTTGGCCGCCTTGAAGTCCCCGACCGACTACTACCTCGACTACACGCTGAAGGAGACGCTCCGCCAGTTGGAGCCCGTCTGGCGCAAGGCGATCGCGTCCGGAAAGCCGATCAGCCCGGGCAACCCGGCCGGCTTGAACTACCTCGTCGGCGGATTGACCACGCCCGAACTGCTCAAGGTGCCGAAGACCGAGAACGTCCTCGCCGCCATCCTCAAGCGGGCTGACGCGTCGGCCAACGACCGCATCGAAGCCCTCGACGGCCTGGCCAAGACCCGCAGGTCCACCCGGCTCACCGAACTCTTCACCTCGATCGAGTCGGCGGATGCCGCTTCGGTCGCCGTCCTCGCCAGCCTGCTCCCGACGCAACCCGCGACGGAGCTCAAGTCATTCCGTGATAGGCTCACGAAACTCGCCTCCGCTGGCCGGACCCCTGCCGTCCGTCATTACGGTTGGGCCACGCTCGTCACGACCGACGGCGGCTTCGACAAGGTTTGGAACGATGCCGCCAAGTCGGCCGCGACCCTCGCCGAATTGCTCTCGGGCATTCCGCTCATCGTGGATCCCGAGATCCGCGGCAAGGCCTTCGACCGCGTGAAGCCGCTTCTCTCCACTCTTCCCGCGGACATGGTCGCCGCGGCCAAGGCCAACGCCGGCGCGAAGGGCCGTTTCGTCCGCGTAGAACTTCCCCGTCGCGGGACGTTGACGCTCGCCGAAGTTCAGGTCACCAGCGGTGGCCGCAACGTCGCCCTCGGCGGCAAGGCCACCCAGTCCAGCACGTCGAACAACGGCGTCGCTGCCAGGGCCATCGACGGCCGCACGGAAGGGGCCTTTTCGGACTCCGGCACGCAGACCCACTCGAACGAGAATGAGCGGAATCCATGGTGGGAAGTCGACCTCGGCGCGGAATACGCGATCGATTCGATCACCGTCTGGAACCGCCGTGAAGGTGAGCTCGGCAAACGACTCGAAGGGTTCACGCTCACCGTGCTCGACGGAAACCGGGGCGAGGTCTACCGCAAGGCCGGTGTTCCCGCGCCCGACGTGAACGTCGCCCTCGCCGTCGGCAACGACTCCATCGGCAGCCTCCAACGCGCCGCGATCCGCGCCGCAGTCAGCATGGGCCGGGAACCCGCCGCCGTGTTCACCGCGCTGGGCGGCCTCATCGGCAAGGGCGAGCAGGTCGTCGCCGCCGCGCAGGGCATCCGGGCGCTTCCCCGCGACACGTGGCCCAAGCCGGCCGGCGGCGCCGTGGCGACTTCGTTGCTCGGATGGGCCAAGGCGGTTCCGGTCGGCCAGCGCACCTCGCAGGATTACGTCGAGACCGTGCAGGTGGCGAACGATCTGTCCGGATTGCTCCCCGCAGACCAGGCCGGAGCCTTGCGCAAGGAACTGAAGGCCTACCGCGTCGACGTCTACGTCGTCCGCACCGTGCGCGAGCAGATGCGCTACGACACCCCGCGCATCGTGGTGGAGGCCGGCAAGGCCTTCGAGATCATCATCGAGAACGACGACTTCATGCCGCACAACCTCGTCGTGGTGAAACCCGGCACGCGGGAAGCGGTCGGCAAGGCCTCGGCGACGATGACGCCCGACAAGCTGGATGGTTCCGGTCGCGCGTTCGTGCCCAACTCGGCGGACATCCTGGCCGCGACCAAGTCGATCGAAGCGGGCCAACGCGCGACCCTCAAGCTCACGGCCCCCACGACGCCGGGCGACTATGAATACGTCTGCACCTTCCCGGATCACTACCAGATGATGTGGGGCCGCCTCGTCGTGACGAAGGATGTGGACGCCTATCTCCTCGCCAACCCCGTGGCCAACCTCCCGAAAGCCGGAGCCCAGGAGCACAAGCACGATTTCTGAGTCGGGACAACGATATGGCCCGGACCGCGGAGGCCTTTTGGGTTAAAGCGCCGGAGGCGCGGCAGACAGTAGCCCACAGCGTAAGCTGTGGGTGCGATGCGGAAGCATAACGAGCCCCGGAGGGGCGAAAGAACGGGCCGCTCTCGAACCAACGAAACCTTCTGCCGCCCCTCCGGGGCTGGAGCTTCAAGGAGACCGCAAACCCACAGCTCACGCTGTGGGCTACTTTCTTTCGGCGCTCCGCGCTTTGGGAGGAGCGATCCGACCTGTCCAAGGAGGAGACGATCCCCGAGCCACAATGAAGGTGCCTCGTTGTGAAGTTCATTTTGTGGGCGGTTTCAAAACGTCTCGCACGTCGTTTGAGTATCGCAACTGCCTGATGCCATCGTTCCTCCCAACCCGAGCAAACCATTGGGGCCTGGCTGTGTTGGTGGGCACAAGCATCACGACGTTCCCCTGAATGCGCCACCAATGGCCTTGCTCAGGTAACGTCTCCGCCGAATGCACCTGCCCGAATGAGTAAGTGCCATCGCTGCTCAAGTGCAGTCGTGTCGGGTGTTTCGCCAACGGCGGATCGTCGTAGTCTCCAGCAAGTCGGGTTTGGCAACCGATGAGACTAAGCGCAAGGGCCCCGAGCCAAAGATGACGGAGGACGTTCATCGGTAGGCTGGCTTCACATCGTCGCCGGCTCGTAGAAAATCCTTCGCGAATCGGCCATCGCGATCTCCGCCCAGAAGGCTGTAGATTCGCCACTTATTCATCTCGTGCGTTCGCTGGAATTCGTTTCGGACAGTTATTTGCTCTCTCGGAACCTTGTGCCATTTCAGATAACTAGATCGCTCGGAGTGGAAGAGCATAGCTCCGTAACGCCATTGCGCGAAGTGATGATGCTTCGAATCTGAGCCGCAATAGGCCCATTGATATTGGGGTTGTGAGCTTGTCGCCTCTAGAAACTCTCCGTAACTGAGAGACCGGGCTAGGTGCGGCTTCGGCAACGCGCATCCAGATAGGAATATTCCCAACGCCACGACCATGAGTAGCCCGAATCCGATGGCTAGGTAGCGCCTCATTCGTGTCTCACCCCTTCGGCTTCTGCGCCTCGTCGAGCACCTGCTGGAACTTCTCCATGAACACGCGTTCGTTGCTGAGCATCTCCTGCGTCAGTTCCACTTCCACCGTTCCCTGCTTGGCGCGGGTGGCGAGGAGTTCCTCGGCGGTGCGGAGATGATCGC
The DNA here is from genome assembly GCA_043754645.1 of Verrucomicrobiales bacterium. GTDB lineage: Bacteria > Verrucomicrobiota > Verrucomicrobiia > Limisphaerales > CANJSG01 > CANJSG01. The sequence goes on from JAYUUX010000518.1 coordinate 5,732, forward strand.
GCTGCTGGGCGGCGAGGTCCTTCAACGACGCCAGGGTGCTGTGGATCATTTCCATCTCGTGCGACAGGCTGTCGATCTTGCCGGTGATGGCGGAACCCTGCGCAGCGCTGACGGTGCGGCTGAGGTCTTCGCCGAGCGCCTTCAACCCTTCACCGAGCTGCGCGCCGAACTTCTCGATGCCGGCGGTGGACTCGGGCGCGGCCACCGGAGCGGCGGCGGGCGTTGCGGCCGCGGCGATGACGCGGCCCAGCCGCTCTTCCAACGTGGTGCGCAGCGATTCGAGGCTCTGGCCGATGGAACCCAGATCCAACGTGATCGGCGCCTGCGGACGCGATGCAGCGGCGGCGACCGTGGTGCGAAGGGATTCCAAACTCTGCCCCAGCGAACTTACGTCGAGCACCACAGGCTCCTTCGGCTTGGCGGCGGCGCTGGCCAGCGTGGTCTGGATGGATTCGAGGCCTGTCTGGAACAACGAGAGCTGAGCCACCACGCGGCCGACGGGGTCGTTCTGGTCGGTGCCGCGGGTGAACTGGTTTCGTTTGAAGGTCTTCTTGATGTCGGTCCAGCGCGCGGCTTCGTCGGGTTTCAGTTCGCCGATGAGTTCCTTAAAGCGGAGCAGGTTCGCCTCGGCGCCGGTGGTGAGCGTCTGCGATTCGCCGCGGTAGTGGCCGATGACGAGCGCGCGGACCTCGTCTTCGTTCATGATGGCGACGACCTTTTCCGCGAGGCGGTTCATGTTGCGGTAGGAGCCCTGGAGCTTGAACGCGGGCTCGGTGCGGAACTCGTCGGCCTGGCCGGCGGAGGCGATATATTCCTCGTTCACCCGCATGACGACGTCGCGAATGGCCACGAGCTTCTTCATCACGGAGAGCACTTCGTCCAGCTCCTGCGCGGAATAGGTTCCTTCCAAACCTTCGGCGGTGCGTTGGCCGGTTTCGGCCATGCGGATGAAGGCGCGGATGTCCGCCTGGCTGCGGACGGCGAGCGGTGCGAGCACGGCGTTGGAGGTGACGGCGTTCTCCAGATAACTCGCCTTGAACCACTCGGCGTTGCCGCCGATGACGTCGCCCAGGTTGTAGGTGTCGGCGCGGTTCGCGAGCATGTCGGGGATTTTGAACTTCAGCCCGCTCTCGGTGTAGGGATTGCCCGCCATGACCACGACGACCTTCCGGCCGCGCAGGTCGTAGGTGCGGGGCTGCTTGCGCCAGACGCCCTCGATCTTCCGCTGGCCGTCGCAGAGGGAGATGAATTTCTGCAGGAACTCCGGATTGCAGTGCTGGATGTCGTCGATGCAGATGAGCGCGTTGTCGCCCATCTCCAGCGCGAGGTTCAGCTTGGAGATCTCCTCGCGGGCGGCGGCGTTGGTCGCCTCCTCGGGATCGAGCGACGTGACGGCGTGGCCGATGGCCGGGCCGTTGATCTTCACGAAGACGATGCCGAGCCGGCTGGCAACGTATTCCAGCAAGGTGGTCTTGCCGTAGCCGGGCGGCGAAATGAGGAGCAACAGGCCCATCAGGTCCGTGCGTTTGGCCGCACCGGCTGCGCCGATCTGCTTGGCGAGGTTGTCGCCGACCATCGGAAGATAGACGCGGTCGGTGAGCTGGTTGCGGACGAAGGACGACAGGACGCGCGGCTTGAATTCATCGAGCCGGAGCCGCTTGCGTTCGCGGTCGAGCAACTGGCCCTTGAGCCGGTGATACGCCTCGAAGCGCGGCACGGCCTCGCTCTCGAAGCGGCGCAGGCGAGCGGTGAAGTCGAGGTAGTCGAAGGTGTAGCGGTTGGCCTCGATGCGCGGATGCGCGCCGCGCAGGGCTTCGAGCACGCGGCGCGATTCGGCGTGGACCGGCGTGCGCGGCAAGGCGTCGCCGCAGAAGAGGATGGCGGTGGTTTCTTCGAGGTGCGGAGCGCCGAGCATCTGCTCGGCCCGAACAAATCACCGCGAACATTCTTCTCGCCGAGCCGATGCTCGGCGCTCCGTCCGCAGGCGTTGGCGCCGCCACCGCCACCCGCGCCCTCCTCACCGTCGTCTCCGAGAAAACCGGCTACCCCACCGAGATGCTCAACCTCGA
>JAYUUX010000519.1:0-4984 GCA_043754645.1 Verrucomicrobiales bacterium
TGGCAATGGTCAAGAAACGATCCCATCGCCGCTGCGAACTACATCCTCGCTTTGCCTCCAGGAACCGTCCGCAAGGATTCCATCAATTCCTTCCTTCAGACCTATCGGGATGACGATCCTCCGTTCGCAGCCAACTTCTTGGACAAGCTCGGGCCTGGAACGGTGGAGGCACACAATTACCGGTTCATCGCCACCGCATGGGCCCGAAGCGAGCCGGCCAAGGCTCAAGCCTGGGTGAATAAACTCCCAGAGGGACTGATCCAGAAGGAGGGCACGCGCGGCCTGCTCGAAGGAATGATTCGAACCGATCCCGTAGCTGCTGCCAACATTGTCGATTCCCTTCCGCCCGACTCGAGTTCCGCCGAGGTCATCAGCACCCTGGCCAATTCGTGGAGCCTCAAGGATCTCCCCTCAGCGGTGGCTTGGACCAAACGTTTGCCGCCGGGTCCGGGCCGGCGGAGAGCCCTCGATGGCCTGGCTTATCGGTGGGCGGAGCAGGACCCGGACAGCGCTATCAAGTTCGTCCTTGGCAATCCTTTAGGGGAGGCCCCCTCCGAACTTCTCGGCCTCGCCATGGGCAGGCTCGCCGCAGTGGATCCGGCCGCCGCCGCCGAGCGGGCGAAGAGTTTTTCGGAAGCACACCAGCGCAGCGCCTATTCGGCGGTCGCCGGCACCTGGGCCAAGAAATCGCCGCAGGATGCGGCTGCGTTCGTCTCGGCGCTCCCCGAAGGCTACCCCAGACTCTATGCCGAAGACGGCCTGCTCACCGCATGGGCATCTACGAGTCCGCTACAGGCTGTGGCCTGGGCCGCGACGCTCCCCGAAGGCCGCCGCAACGGCGCGTTCGCCGTCATCGCGAAGCACTGGACCTACGGAGACAACGCCGGCTTGGCGAAGTGGATGGAACAACTGCCAATAGGACCCGGGCGCAACGAAGTGATCGGGGCCTACGTGGATCGAGTTCACTCCACGGACCCGGCGACCGCTGTCCGGTTGGCTGCCACGCTTCCAGATCTCAATCGCGACCTCGGGCGATCGGCGAACAGCTTCTTGGAAGCGATGCGCCAATGGAGGCAGTTGGATCCCGATGCTGCGAAGAAGTGGCTCCAATCCGCCAACCTGCCGAAAAACATTCTCGATCGACTGCCACGAGGGGACTGACCGGCTGGGGATCGGCAACCCGCAACATCAGGCGGATGCCCTGCCCTCCTGAGCTTTCCTGTCGCCAGCGGCGGCATCGGCGTTGTCCAATCGCCGCGAAGTTCCGGCGGTTCTACATGGCCGCGACTTCACCGGATGACTCCGCTCAAGATCATGCTCATCGCCGGCGAACCGAGCGGCGACCAGTTGGCCGCCGAACTCGTCGTGGCTTTGCGCGCCGAACTGGAGCGTCGGTTTCCCGGACGACCGTTGGAATTCTTCGGCGCGGGCGGACCCAAGATGGCGGCGGCGGGAGTAGGACTGGTCATCGATCTGACGGAGCACTCGGTCATCGGGCTGATCGAGGTGGTGAAGAACTACTTCAAGTTCCGCCGCTTCTTCCACCAGTTGCTCGACCTGGCCGAGGAGCGGCGACCGGACGTTGTGATCGGGGTGGACTATGGCGGATTCAATCTGCGGTTCGCCAAGGCGCTCAGGGAACGGTCGAAGGGGTGGACCGAGTCGCGCTGCGACTCGACCGGCAGCCGCAGCGCGGCTGCCGCCACCAACGGTCTCAGGCTGGTGCAATACGTGTCGCCGCAGGTCTGGGCTTCGCGGGCTGGCCGAGCGCGCACGATCGCCGAGACGCACGATCTGCTGCTGAGCATCTTCCCGTTCGAGAAGGACTGGTATGCGGCGCGGCATCCGTCGTTGAAGGTGCAGTTCGTCGGGCATCCGGCGGTGGACCGCTTTGCGAAGTCCGACATCCGAAGACCAAAGGCCGAAGGAAATCAGAAGAAGCGCGTGCTGTTGCTGCCGGGAAGCCGGGTGTCGGAGCTGAAGAGGCATTTGCCGGTGATGCTTCCAGCGGCCCTGCGTTTGGCGAAGGAGGGCTTCGAACTGGCGATGGTGCTGCCGAGCGAAGGTCTTCAGGCAATGGCCAAACCGATGTTGGCTGCATCTGGGCTGGCTTTGGAGGTGCGGATTGGCGGATTGGCGGAGGAGCTTGGTCGGGCGGATCTGGCGATCGACTCGACGGGCACGGTGACGATGGAGTGCGCCTTCTTCGGCGTGCCGACGGTCGCGCTCTACAAGACGTCATGGAGCACCTACCAGATCGGGAAACGCATCGTGACGGTGAAGTATCTGGCCATGCCGAACATCCTCGCGGACGAGGTGATCTTTCCGGAATTCGTCCAGGACGACGCCACGGCGGAGAACATCGCCGGAGCCGCCTTGGAACTGCTGCAGAACGACCAGCGCCGAGCAGCGGTAAAGGAATCATTGGCCCAGATCATCCGGTCGCTCGGAGAGCCAGGAGCCGCACGACGGGCGGCGGCGGCCGTGGCGGATCTGCTGCCGGCCTGAGACGCCTTCCTCCGATCAAGGTTTGGTCACGGTGATCCGGTCGACTTGCTCGCCCTTGTCGTTCAATTGCCGGATCGACAGCTTATCGGGCGTCATGTCGACGACGGTGAACGAGTGGCGCTCCGAGTAGAACTTCGCCGTAAACGGCACCACGGCCCAGGGATCGTTCTTCCACTTCTCGGGCTTGTCCGTGAAATCCTTGTCGTAAAGCCCCGCCCCACCACCGCCTGTCACGAGGTAGAGGATGCCGTCGGGTCGGGTGCGTTTGATCCCGTCAAACTCCTCATCCAACCGAAAGATGCCATGCACGAGGCCCGAAGCACTCAGCCGACTCGGATCATCCGGCGTGAATCGGAGCGGCTTGGAGCGTTGGTAATTGTGGACGTGCCCGGCGAAGACGACATCGACGCCGCATTCCTCGAAGAGGGGCGAGAGCAGCCGCATCTTCTGCTCGCTGTTGTGGGACTTGGACGAGTTGAAGCCGGGTTGATGGAAGAAAACCATCTTCCATTTCGCCTTGGACTGCATGAGATCCTGCCGGATCCAGGCCTGTAGATCCAGGTCGGTCACGGGCACGTAGCGGTTGGCATCGAGACAGAGGAAGTGCCCCGCCCCATTGTCAAAGGAGTAGTTGCACAGGCCCGGATAGGCGGAACCGGCGGCTTCGTGGAAGGCGGCCTTCTGCTTGGCGGAACCTCCCACCGGCGTGTTCCAAGGATTGTTGGTGGGACCGTTGAGCGGCGGATGGAAGAAGTAGAATGCGCCAAATCCATCAGCCACGCCCGCCAAGTTGGTCGCGCCGACGTCGTGGTTTCCGAGCACGGGATAAAAAACGGTCCCGGCCATCAGCGGAAATCCGTTCTTCACAGACGGACTGAGGACGTTGCTGTAGGTCGGCCAGAAGTTCGCCATGTATTCGCTGACCCGGCCCCGCGAGTAGACGATGTCGCCGCAGATCACCAAGAACTCCGGCCGGATCTTGGACATCTCCCACGCGATGGTCCGCGAATTGGTCTTGCCGTCGGCCATGTCGCCCATGACGGCGAACTTCACCGATTCATCCGGCGTTTTGCGGGCAGCAAAGCTCGATTCACGGACCGTCTTTTGCCCGAGGGCGACGCGGTAATAGACGCGGCTGTTGGGGGAGAGGTTGGTCAAGACGGCCGAGTAGGTGAAATACCGCTGCTTGGACGACGGCTGAAGAGTCCTGCGATCCGGCGCCACCGTCTGCCCGTAGGCGGGGGACGAACCATATTCCACGACGAACTCGCCGGCCTTTTGATCCGTGACCCATGCGACCACCTTGGAGTCGAAGGCCTCGAGGGTCGATTCACTCCCGGGCTGCAGATAGGGTTGGACGATCACTGTCTGGCTGAAACCGACAACCCCGAACAATCCCAGGAGCACCGCGATGGAGGTGAGACGCATTCCATGGCAAGCCTGACGAAGACCCGGAGTGCGTTCAAGGAGCAGCCCATATCCGGAATCGCCGTCGGCCAGGCCGATTCCACTGAATGAACCGATCGAACGCCAAGTCTGCCTTACCAATCCGATGCGAGTCATCCAACGCCATCGCTTCCTCCTACTCTTCCTCGTCGTGCTGGTTTTCTGCACGGTGATGATCATCCGGCAGTTCCAGCTGAACCGGACGCTGGAAGCGGCGCGACGCGAGGCGCACGCCGAGCGCCGGGAAGCCCTCATTCTCCTCTGCACCAAGGGATACAAGGACGACGCCGCCAAACTTTTCGAAAGACTGCTGAAGGACGTGCCGGGGCTCTCCATCGATCAACTGGTGGACGACTTCCAAAGGACCATGCTGATCGTCAATCCTGCTGAGCATCACGAGGAAAACCTGATCTGGCGCTACCATTGGACCGTCAGCAAACAATTGGAGGTCCGCGCCTATGACGTCGTGGATCGTGCCCGCAAGATTGCGGAAAAGGAGTGAAGCCGGTCGACCTGAGCGTTGACACCCACAATATGCCCGTCCTAGGCTCCGGCGTTCACAACCCTAGCCAATCAACATGTTGATCCGTATTTGTCTCATCTTGGCGATCGTGGCCGGTCTCGCCACCGCCGCAATCGGCTTCGTCCAGCTCAAGGAGCGCATGGAAGCGCACATGAAGCAGTATACCGACGAGAGGGACGCCCATACCAAGGAGAAGGAGGCCCACACCAAGACGAAGAAGAGCCTCAAGGACACCCAGGAAAAGCTGGCTGTGACCGAGAAGAATCTGACCGAAACCACCGCCGATCGCGATAAGCTCCGTGGCGACAATGAGCGACTCATGGCTTCGGAAGCATCGCTGACCAAGCGCAAGGCCGAACTCGAGAAGAGCCTTTCCGACGCGTCCGCCAAGAACGAGCAATGGCGCCAAGTCGGCCTGCAACCCGACGAAGTGAAAGCCGTCGTCGTAAAGCTCGGGAAGACCGAGAAGGAGCGCGACGCGTTCATCGGAGAAAACAAGATCCTCGG
>JAYUUX010000520.1:0-3867 GCA_043754645.1 Verrucomicrobiales bacterium
CCGCGCTACAACGGCGGGGATGCTTGCATGGCCGGCACCCTCGGCGAGCATGATTCCATCATGAAAAACGTCGCCGTCATCGGCGCCTCGAACGACCGGGGCAAGTTCTCCAACAAGGCCGTTCGCGCCTTTGTTCAGCAGGGCTACCGGGTGTTTCCGGTGAACCCTCGGGAGCCTCGGATCGAGGGATTGCCGGCTTTCGCCGGTGTCCGCGACGTGACCGAAAGGCTCGACCTTGTCAGTGTCTACCTGCCGCCGCCGGTCCTCCTGAAAGTGCTGCCCGACATCGCGGCGAAGGGCTGCGACGAGCTGTGGCTGAACCCCGGCACAGAATCCGCCGAGGTGTTGGCGGAAGCAGAGCGGCTCGGGCTGAAAGTCGTCCAAACATGCAGCATCGTCGCAGTCGGGATGTCGCCGGGGAGTTTGTAGACGCTGGAGAAAACATCGGGGGCGATGCTTCAGCCGGTCAAACACGTGCCGGAATCTCCCTCTGGATTTGCCGCCCAAACCCTGCCTGAATGCTGGCGCTCCCCGACCCATCCAACTCCCTCACCCATGAAAGCCATCGCTTCGCTGCTCTCGCTCGTTCTCCTGCCAATGGTCCTGTTTGCCGCCGATGATCCGAAGGAGATTCCCCTCTGGCCCAAGGGCGCGCCCGGTTCGGAAGGGAAGACGGAGCCCGAAGTCGTCAAGACGAGCGCCGGCGGCGATCGCAGCGTCTGGAGCATCCACAATCCGAACATCACGCCCTACCTGCCCGCCAAGGAGAAGGCGACCGGCGTGGCCGTGCTCGTGTGTCCGGGCGGCGGCCATCGCAACCTCGCCATCGAACACGAGGGCTACAACGTGGCGAAATGGTTCCAGGAACGCGGCATCGCGGCCTTCGTCCTGAAGTATCGCCTCGCCCGCGAAACCAACTCCACCTACACGATCATCGACCACGCCTTCGCCGACCACACCCGCGCGCTCCGGCTCATCCGCAGCCGCGCCGCCGAATGGAACATCGATCCCGCCAAGGTAGGAACTCTCGGCTTCAGCGCCGGCGGCGAACTCTCCGTGCTGGCCGCGATGCGCTTCGACGACGGCAAACCCGACGACGCCGATACGATTGAACGCCAGGGCTCCAAACCCGCCTTCCACGCGCTGATCTATCCCGGCAATTCCAAGAGCATCGCGCCGTTGAAAGATTCCCCGCCCGTCTTCATCGCCTGCGGATTTGGCGACCGCCAGGACATCGCCGAAGGCATGGCCGACGTGTATCTGCGCTACAAGAAAGTCGGTGTGCCGGCCGAACTCCACATCTACTCGAACGCCGGCCACGGCTTCGGCCTGCGCGCGTCGAACAAATCCTCCGCCGGCCGCTGGGCGGAACGGTTCACCGACTGGCTGGCCGACCGGGGAATGCTGCCCAAGCCTTGAGGCCGCGTCCGTCCGATTTCTACTTTCTCGCGCCCGCCTTCGGCTCGTCGCGGATGAGCGGGATCTTCAGGGGAGCGGGCGTGCTCGTGGTGAAGGGCAGTTTGTCGCCGAGCTCCGCCTGGAGTTCCTGCAGCCGCGGCGTGAGACGGAAGAGCACGCTCGCGCCTTCCGGCGTGGTGACCATGTCCTTCTGTTCCAGCCTGTCGTCGGGCAGGTCGAAGATCTGCGTCTTGTTGATCTGCGTGTAGCGGATGAGCTTGAAGCGTCCGTCGGTGATCCCGCGCTGGACGTTGCCGTAGGCGAAGAAGAGTTCCTCGCGGTGTTTGTTGGTCGCGCCGGTCAGCACGCCCGCGAACGATCGGGCGTCGATGCCGGCGGCGGGCTTCAGGCCGGCAAGTTCGCAGAGCGTTGGATTCAGGTCGTGGAGGTAGACAAGCGCGTCGCTGCGTTGCCCCGCCTTGATCCCCGGTCCCGCCGCGATCAAAGGCACACCCACGCTGTGTTCATAGAGATTCTGTTTGCCGAGCAGTCCGTGGCTGCCGAGGGCCAGTCCGTTGTCGGCGGCGAAGACGACGATGGTGTTCTTCAGCAGCCCCTTCTCTTTCAGCAACGCGACCAGATCTCCGATGCGGGCATCGAGATGCGTGATCATCGAGTAGTAGCGGGCGGTCTCCTCGCGGACCGCTTCGACGGTGCGGGGCCATGGTAGGAGCTGTTCGTCGCGGACGAGCATCTCGCCGTTGTTGAAGGCGTGTTCGCGGCGGAAGTTCCGGGGCATCGAAACGTTCTCCACCGTATACATCTTCTGGTATCCCTCCGGAGCCTGACGCGGGTCGTGCGGCGCGGTGAAAGGGAGGTAGAGAAAGAAGGGCTTCGATCCATCCTGCCGTGCGATGAACTCCTTGGCCGCTAAAGCGAAGACGTCGGTGGAGTGGCCTTCCATGACGGTCGCCCGGGCGGCGGGATAGAGGCCATCTGGGTCGTAGGATTGGACCGGAACCTTGAAGTGGTCGCCCATGCCGCCGAGGAAGAGGTTGGTGCCACCCGAAAACGCGGCCGACAGCGCCTTTCCGCCGTTGTGCCACTTGCCGACCATGTAGTCCCGGTAGCCGGCCTGGCGGAAGATCGCCGGAAGGAAGACGTGGTTGGTCCCGATGGCCCCGAGCTGCTTGGGCTCGAACCGGAAGAGGTGCTTGCCGGTCATCAACATCGCCCGGCTCGGCATGCAGACCGCGCCGACCGTGCTTCCCATGATGTGGGCGCGCGTGAACGCCGTGCCGCGGTTGACCAGTTCGTCGAGGTTCGGCGTGAGGATCTCCTTGTTGCCGAGGGCGCGGATGGTGTCCGGCCTCATGTCGTCGGCGAGGATGAACACGACATTGGGCTTCGCCGAAGCCGCCGCCGAAACGACCGCGAGCGGAAGCCACAACAAGAGCGCGGGAAGAAGGCGGCTGAGAACGGACCGTGCGGTTGACATGGCGGCCTTTCTGCCACGAGTTGGCCTGACGGGAAACCCGAAACCGGAAGGCCAAAGACTCACCACATGATCCCCTATTTCGGCTTTTGGCCTTCTGGCTTCGTCATTTCGCGGCTCCGGCGCGACGTTTCTCTTCCACTTTTCGGCGACCGCTGGTTAGCCTCGCGGCGCTTTCCCAGCGAAACCAGTCCCAGACTTTTATGAGCACCACCGCAGCCAACAATTTTCCGAAGCTTCACAACGCCATGTGGCCCGGCCTCGTCGGCAAGGGCAGCCCCGGCGCGGAGCCGTTCATCGATCTCGACACCATGCTCGACTTCACCGCCAAGGCCGAGGTGAACGGGGTCAAATTCGATGGCGTGGACCTGTTCCTCTACAACCCGCACGTCGACATCGACATCTCGGACGACGGCATCAAGAAGCTGGCCGAGAAGATCCAGAAGAAAGGGTTCGTCGTCGGATCCGTGGTGGCGCCCGTTTGGTTCGACGCTTCGGCCGGCGGCGATGAGAAGGCCCGGGCCAACTTCGTCACCCACGTGCGCAAGGCCGTCCGCATCGCGTCCAAGCTCCGTGAACTCGGCGTCCGCCCCTATGGCATCGTCCGGATCGACAGCGCCACCGGCGTCACCGCCTGGGACAAGGATCCGAAGGGCACCACCAAGCTCATCGCCCAGACCTTCCGCGAAGCCGGCAAGGTGGCGAAGGGCGAAAGCGAACGCCTGGCGGCGGAAGGCGAGATCTGCTGGGGCGGCATGCACTCGTGGAAATACATGGTGCAGCTCCTCGAAATGGTCGACATGCCCAAGGTCGTCGGTTTCCAGGCCGACATGTCCCACACGCACCTCTACACCCTTGGCTACAACGCCGAGGCCCACCGCATCGTGCCGAAGAACTACCACTACGAGCCCGGCGAGTTCCACAAGGCCATGACCAAGCTCACCGACGCGCTCCGTCCGTGGACCATCGACTTC
>JAYUUX010000521.1:0-6241 GCA_043754645.1 Verrucomicrobiales bacterium
GCTTCGCGGCCGACAACTTCGGAGCGCGCATCAGCGGCTTCTTCATCCCACCAACCAATGGATCCTACACGTTCCACCTGCGGAGCGACGACGCTTCCCTGTTCCTGCTGAACACGAATTCGGCGAGCAGTTCGGATCCTGAAGGATTGGCCGTCTTGGCCCGGGAAGATGGTTGCTGCAAGAGCTACGGTTCCACCGCGGCCGGCGGGCCGCGATTCTCGACGGTCAGCAACATGGTCGCAGGCCAGCGCTACTACATGGAAGGCCTGCTCAAGGACGGCACGGCCAACGACTATCTCATGGTGAACGTCGTCGCTGCGGGCGCGGCCACTCCGGCCAACACCACGGCCATGGACCGGACGCTCTTCGAGACGTTCGCGCCCACGGCGACCGGCGCGCTGGCATTCGCGGTATCGCCGGTGATGCCCAGCGTCAATTCCGGGGCCACGGCCGGCTTCACCGGCAGCGCGACGAATGCGCCTTCGTCTCTCGACGGGATTGTCTTCTACCAGTGGTCGACCAACGGCTTGGTCGTGCCGCTCGCGAACGGCGACTCCTTCACCACGCCCCCGGTCACGGTCGCCAACACCGCCGTCCAATACCGGCTGATCGCCAGCATCCCCGGCCTCTCGATCACCAGCGCCGTGGCGACGGTGAACCTGAATCCGACGGCGGTTCTGGATTCCCTGACCACCGATTCCAACGTGGTCCTCGTCATCTTCGCCCCCAAGCTCGCGCTGAACGACTCGGATTCCGATGCCGACGCCCTCACGGTGGCGGGCGTTTCCCCGACGAGCACGGCCGGTGGAACGGTGACCCTGAGCGGCTCCGTGATCTACTACACGCCGCCCGTCGATTTCACCGGTTCGGACGGTTTCACCTACACTCTGAATGATGCGCGCGGAGGAACGACGACCGGGTTCGTGACGCTCTCCGTCGGCCCTGTGTCGGGCCTGTCGCTCAATCTGGCGAGCGTGGGTCTCCAAGCCGGGCAGCCGCGAATCACCTTCTTCGGCATCCCGGGATTCACCTACTACATCCAGACCGCTCCCGACGTGGGCGGACCTTGGACGACGGCGGGTCCCCTGCAGGCCGACTCAAAAGGCCGGATCATCTTCCTGGATGCCGAGGATCCCCTGCCTCCACAAAGATTCTATCGGACCTCGACAACGCCCTAATTCTGGCTATTTTTTGGACAAGTCTGACTACATTGACCCTGAGTTTATGAACGTTTCGCAATCCCGATTTCGCCTCTTCAGTGCCGCCTTGGCTGCCTCCGTTGCCCTCTCCGCCGGTGCCGACACGGTCACCAACACCTTCAGTTTTTCAGCCGGCCAAGTTGTTCCAGACCACAACCTGAGCGGACTCGTGAGGGTGGGGGCCGTCAGCCTTGCGTCCATTCCGGCGGTTCAGGAAATCCGGGTTGGGCTGAACATTTCCGGAAACTTCAACGGTGACCTCTACGCCTACCTGCAAAAAGATGGCGCCCAGACGATCCTGTTGAACCGCGTGGGAGTCGGTTCATTCAACCCGTTCGGCTACAGCGACGCCGGTTTCAATGTGACGTTCTCCGACAGCGCCGCCGCCGACATCCATGGCTACCGAACGACGCCGGGACCGCTGACATCGCAGTTGACCGGAACGTGGCAACCGGATGGCCGCACGATCTCTCCCAACGACGCTCCGAGCCTTTTCGACGCCGCGCCCCGACCCGCCATGCTTTCCGCGTTCGACGGCATCGATCCCACCGGTGACTGGAACCTCTTCATCTGCGATGTCTCCGCCGGAGGCACCAGCACGCTGAACAGCTGGAGCCTGCAGTTCGTGAATACGGTGACTCCCGTGCCGGAGCCCGGAACGATCGCCCTGCTTGGTCTCGGAGGAGCCGCCGTGGTTGTCGCCTCCCGCCGCCGCAAGGCCTGATCTTCAGTTTTTGGTCCAACTGCAGGCCGGTCCGTCGAAAGGCGGACCGGCTTTTGTTTTTGACCCGTCGGAGCCCACCGGCGAATTTGCGCCATGCCAGTTGTTTCCCCCCGTCCCCGGCGCCTCGCCGCCATGTTTTCAGTCGTCGGTTTTCTGGTTCTCCACTCCGTTGCCCAGGCCCAGATCAACTGGATCTGGTATCAGCACGCGGACGCAGCCGAGGACGCGAAGCCTAAGTTTTTCCGCAAGACCTTCGAGCTCCCCTTCACCGCGACCAAGGCCGCCGTCGTGTTCACGGGCGACGACAGCGCATCTCTTTCCGTCAACGGCACGGCCGTTGGAAGCACCCGCAACTGGCGGCAACCGGTCCGCGTCGACATCACCAAGCATCTGAAGGCCGGACCGAACGTGATGCTCGTCGAAGCGCGTGACGCGGATTCAAAAGGAGGCTTCGCCCTCATCGTGGAATTCTCCGGCGGCGACGGGAAGAGGATGACACTCGTTTCGGATCCAAGCTGGGAATTTGCCCCGGCTCCGACGGCGACCGCCTGGCAGCCTTCCGGCGTCGTGGCCCGGATGGGCGATGGGCCCTGGGGAGACGTCTTCACGCCGCCGCCGGCGACCCCCGCGGAAACGCTCAAGGTTCTTCCCGGGTTCAAGGTCGAGTTGCTTCACTCCGCGCTTCCGGAGGAAGGCTCATGGGTCTCGATGACCTTTGATCCCAAGGGCCGGATCATCGTTTCGCCCCAGGCCGGAGGGCTTCTCCGGGTCACCCTTTCCAACGCGCCTGGATCGAAGCTCGAGGCGAAGCGCATCACCAGCCAGATCGGCAACGCCATGGGACTGCTCTCCGCCTACGACAGCCTGTTCGTTTCCGGCGAAGGCGCCAAGGGTCCCGGTCTCTACCTCCTCCGCGACACCGACGGCGACGACCAGTTCGACTCCGCTTCGCTGCTACGCGGCATCCCCTCGGCCACCGGCGAACATGGTTCGCACGCCCTGCGTCTCGGGCCCGACGGCGCGATCTACTACATGAATGGCAACTTCGTGAAGGTGCCGCAGGACATCTCACCCGACTCGCCGCACCGCAACTACGCCGAAGACCAGCTGCTCCCCCGGGCGCAGGATGGAAACGGGTTCGGAAACGACACGCGCCCTCCCGGCGGTTTCGTCCTCCGCATGGACCCTTCGTCCAAGAACGTGGAATTGTGGGCCGCCGGCCTGCGCAACGCCTACGACTTCGCCTTCAACGCCGACGGGGAGCTGTTCGGATTCGACAGTGACATGGAATGGGATTGGGGAATGCCGTGGTATCGGCCGACGCGCGTCTATCATCTCGTCAGTGGCGGCGACTACGGTTTCCGTGAGGGCACCGCCAAGTTTCCCGCCAGCGCGCAGGACATGCTGCCGCAGGTCGCCGACGTCGGCGTCGGCTCACCCACGGGCGTCGAGTTTGGCACCAAGGCGAAGTTTCCCGCCCGCTACCAGCGCGCGCTTTTCATGATGGACTGGACCTATGGCCGGATCATGGCGGTCCACTTGAAACCGAACGGCGCGAGCTACACGGGGGATGTGGAAACCGTCGTCCAAGGCCGCGCGTTCAACGTGGCCGACATGGAGTTCGGCCCGGATGGCGCGCTCTATTTCATCACCGGCGGCCGCGGAACCCAGACAGGACTCTATCGCATGACCTACATCGGCGCCGATTCCACCCTGCCCGTCTTGAAGGAAGCCCCGATGGCGGACTCCGAGGAAGGCAAGGCGGCCGGCCTGCGGGCGCTTCGTCACGGCATCGAACGCTTCCATGGCAAAGTGGATCCCGCCGCCCTCGACGAGGTATGGCCACACCTCGACCATCCCGACCGCTTCATCCGTTACGCCGCCCGCATCGCCGTCGAACGCCAACCCGTTGAAGGCTGGAAAGCCCGCGCGCTGTCCGAATCGCGCACAAACGCGGCGCTGACCTCGTTGATGGCCCTCGCCCGCGTCGGTGACAAAGCCGGCCAGGCGGATCTCCTGAAACGCCTCGGGGCATTCCCGCTCGATTCCCTTTCGGCGGAGCAACGCCTGATCAAGCTGCGGGCCATTCAGCTGAGCTTCATCCGGCAAGGGGCGCCTTCTGCGGATCTGGCGAAGCTCGCCATCGAGAAACTCGGTCGCCAGTTCCCATCAGGCGACCCCATTTACAATCGCGAGCTCGCCCAGTTGCTCATCTACCTGCGCGCTCCCGAGTTTGTGGCCAAGACCCTGGCCCTCGCCCAAAAAGCGGCCACCCAGCAGGAGCAGATCTTCTACATGTTCCACCTCCGCACCACGCTGGACGACGCCCAATGGACGGCCGCGCAGAGGCAGGAATACTTCCGGTGGTTCAACAGCATGAGGGAAGGAGCGGAAGCGCCGCCGAACTATCCGGGCAGCGTCGGCTATTTCGTTCCGGGAAACCGCAAGTATCCGGCCGACTTCGAAAGCTGGTTCACAGCCGTCGCGCGCCCGGCCGGCAACGGATCGAGCTACCCGAAGTTCCTGGACAACT
The DNA here is from genome assembly GCA_043754645.1 of Verrucomicrobiales bacterium. Classification (GTDB taxonomy): domain Bacteria; phylum Verrucomicrobiota; class Verrucomicrobiia; order Limisphaerales; family CANJSG01; genus CANJSG01. The sequence continues at coordinate 4,457 of JAYUUX010000521.1, forward strand.
TCCGTCGTGAAGCCCTCGCCAAGGTTCCGGACGGCGAGAAGGCCGCGATCATCCCGATCATCGCCGGCCAGTCCCCCGCCGCCGCTCCTGCGAAAGCGGCCCCGACTCGACGCGTCGTCCAGGCATGGAAGACCGAGGATCTGTTGCCCGCTTTGCCCATGGCTTCGAGCGGACGGAACTTCGCCCGCGGCAAGGCGGCCTACGCCGCAGCGCAATGCGCCGCCTGTCATCGCTTCGGAAACGAAGGTGGAGCGGTCGGCCCGGAGCTCACCGCGGTGGCCGCGCGTTTCAGCCGGAAGGATCTGCTCGAGTCGATCACGGAGCCTTCGAAGGTTCTTTCCGAGCAGTATCAGAACAGCGTCTACACGTTGAAGAACGGCGACGAGGTCGTCGGCCGGGTCGCGAGCGCGTTGCCCGACCGGGTCACGGTCACGGTGAACCCGATCGCCGGAACGACTGTGACGCTGACAAAGGAGCAGATCGCCAAACGCTCGGTGTCCAAGGTGTCGCCGATGCCCGAAGGGCTCATCGATATCCTGACGCGCGAAGAGATTCTGGACCTGCTGGCCTTCATGGAATCGGGAGGCAACGCCAACGCTCCGGCCTTCAAGTAGGGCGCCGGTTCACGCCGACGGCGGCAGGTTCGTGAACGTGCCGATCTTAGGCGGATGCGGCATCGCGTCCTGCATGAAGTCGACAAGGCCGTGGTGGGTCACCCACCAGAAGATTCCGCCGGCGATCAGGCACCCTGCCGCGGGGACCACAAGACAGCCCGGTCCGTAGCGCAGGTCGAGCAAAGCGCCGATCCATCCTCCGACGCCAAACGTGAGGAACACGAGGATGAGGAAGCGCAGCTTCCAGCCCTCGACCTGACGGTGCCGGATCCAGTGCCCGATCATCAGGCCGATGTCGGTGACCATTCCCGTCACATGCGTCGTGCGGATGAGCAGACCGCAGTAGCTGCTCGTCATCGCATTCTGAAGCCCGCACGCCATGGCGACGACGGAGAGGCCGACGCGGTCGTGGCGATGGATCAGCCACATGGACAAGGCGAGCAATGCCCCTTGGACCATCAGGGCGGCTCCGTAACGCCGCCCAGGAATCAACTTCCAGGCTCCGATCAGGATTCCCGCCAAGACCGCGCCCAGAACGAATCCCGCTATGATGCTCATCGACGCTCCCGAATCGACGAAGCGACGCTCCGACAGGTCCACACCGAGATGGGAAACCGCTCCTGTCATGTGGCTGACCGGTGTATGGAAAAATCCCAGCACGACGGAGTTCACGTAGCCCGCGGTGCCCGCCAAGGCCATCGCACCCGGCAAGAGATGGCGGACTCGACGGTGGGCCTCTTTTACTTCGGAAGAAGACGAGGATGACAACGGCATGGCGCAGGGCCTTGATTCGACCGTCAGAACTGTTGTTCCCGTCTCCAGACCGACGCAAGAACCCTTGCCCAACTTTGCTTCCGTAGTTCAGCGCGACCCCACGGACGGCCCAAAATGCCCTTGCCTCGATCCCCTTGCCCGATAGCCTCACCCCGCCTGGACGCCTCGTGTGGGGATGTTCACTAAGGCTGAGAAACAGAAGTTAACGCGTAACCTGACCTTCAACCTCCGTTGTCGTCCAACGCGGGTCTAGCGTTAGGCAATGGAGCCTTCCCGGTGCAACCGCACCAGCAAGTCTCCCGCAGTCCGTCACAGTAGAATCATGCTTACCATGGAACAGGCCATGAAGCAGAGCGCGATGCGCTTTGCTCCCGGCCAAATCGTCAAGGGGACCGTC
>JAYUUX010000522.1:0-3665 GCA_043754645.1 Verrucomicrobiales bacterium
CTCGGGATGGAACTGGCCGCGACGACGCCCTGAAGCCGCACGCGCGGATGGGAATCCTTGGTTGCCTGGCCGATCAGCTCCACCGCATTCGGCAGTCGATCCTGCCAACGCCCGATCACCGAGGCGGCATACGCCCTAGCCCGGAAATCCTTCGCAGCCATGAGCGATCCCAGGAGCGGCGGCATCACGAGATCCTGCGACTCCAGAACGCCGAGCGCCTCTACGAGGTGCCGTTCATAGAGCGGATCGGAGATGTTGAGCTGGTCGATCCAGAGCTTGAAGGCGTTGGTCAGGAAGGCGGGCGCCTGCTCGGTCAACACGCGCTTGGCCTGGATGCGATTCCAGCGTTCCCCCGACTTCAGCTCGTCGAACAGCTGGGTCAGCCCGAGCTGGTTGAAGATGACGCGCGGCGGCGCCGGCCGGCCCTTGGCCGTCACGCGCCAGATCCGGCCGCGGACCTGGTCGCGGCGCGGATCACGGAACGACGCCTGGTAGTGGCCGATGATGGGGTTGAACCAGTCGGCGATGTAGAGCGCGCCGTCGGGGCCGGTGCGGATGTCCACCGGGCGGAAGCTCGTGTTCGTCGTCGTGATCAGCGGCGGCAGCGGGGTCAGCTTGAAGCCCGCGCCATCGTCCTCGGGACGGAACATCACGACGGTGTTGTCCATGAACCGATTCGCCACGATGCAGCCCTGGAGCGAATCCGGCATCGCCTTGGAGCCGATGATCTCGACGCCGCAGAATTTCTGGCCCTGCGTCCAGATGCGTTGATGGTCGAGCTTGTGGTCCGTCACGACCAGGGCCGGTGCGAGGTAGTAGATGCCGTGCCCGTTGCCGGCGAAGAGGAACGGAGCACCCCAATCGTCGAAGGCGAAACCCCAGGGATTGTGCGGCGCCATGCCGTCGCCGAAGAAGGGATCGAGCCGGAGCTGGTTTGGGCGCAGCCGCCACACGCCGGCTTCGTGGAGCTTCACGAGGCCGTAGGGAGTTTCCACCCGCGACATCGCGTGCAGGCCCTGGCTGAAGAACAGGTCGCCGCCCGGGCTCCACGTGAACGAGTTGATCGTCTGGTGCGCGTCGCCGGTGCCGAAGCCGCGCAGGACGACCTGCCGCTGGTCGGCCTTCCCGTCGCCGTCGGTGTCGACGAGGTGCAGCAGCTCGTTGGCGTGGCCGACAAAAAGCCCGCCGTTGAAGAGCTCGATGCCCGTCGGGATCAGGAGTCCGTCGGCGAAGACGGTCGACTTGTCCGCGCGGCCGTCGCCGTTGGTGTCCTCCAGAACGACGATCTTGTCGTCCGGTTTCTGGCCGGGTTTCAGCTGGGGATAGATCGTGCTGGTCGCGACATACGTCCGGCCGCGTGGATCGAACCGGATCTGGATCGGTTTCGGCACGCCGTCGAGTTCGGAGGCGAAGAGGTTGACCTCGAAACCGTCGGCGACCTTGAAGGACGCGAGCTCCGTGGCCGGATCGTTCGGGTCGGGTTCCGCGGCGAAGGCGGCGATGGAAACGACGGTCAACAGGCAGCCAAGCAGGGAGAGTTTTTTCATCGCAGTTCAGGCATGGTTTTCGCGAGTTCGCCAATCATGGCTTCCGCCTGTTCGATCAATGGGCCGAACTGCTCCAGCTCGCCCGGGAACCAGCGCACCTTCGGATCGCGGTGATCGCGGCTGCTCGGTTGCTCGATGCGGTCGCCGCCGAGGAATGCCCAGTTCATGGGGCGCGAGTAGTCGAACCAAAGGCGGTTCTTCGCGGCCACCTCGCGCCGAAAACTTTCGACGACTGGGTCCTTCCATCGGCCGTCGTGGCTTACTGGGCCGGTTCGTTTGGCCAGATCCGGCAATCCGAGCTGCTTCGCGAAGGCCGCAGCCACGAAGCCCTGTCCACGGTCGCTAAGCTGATGGCCGTCGAAGGTTAGGCCGGCCGGGGCCTTGGGGCCGGAGAGTTCCGCGAAAAGATCCACCACCGGCAAGCCGCGTCGATTCGCGAGGTTGCGGACGGCGTCTGCGAAAGCCGCGAGGTCGGGATTACGCCGGGTGAGATCCGGCAGCGGGGGACCGGTCTGCTCAAACGGCGGCGGCGTGACCAGCACGAGCCGGGGTGTCACCGTTGCGAAATCCCCGAGCATCTTTTCGTAGGCGGCGGTGAAGCGTGGCAGGCCGTTCGTCCCGGCAAACGCCTCGGTCCCGCCGAACTGGAGGAACACCACCGTGGCACCGGCCTTGCGCAGGAGATTGGTCAACGGCGGAAACCCGACATCGCGTGGCTGGGCGAAGACGGTGTCGCCTTCCCAGCCCAGGTTTCGGAAACGCAGTCGATGCCGAGGATGGGTCAGCGTCAGCAGGGATTCCAGATGCCCGGAATGCTGGGCGGCGGCCACGTTGGCGCCGCCGACGAATGCGACGACGTCGTTTGTCCTGAACTCCACCGCCGCACGCATCGAAGGCGCGAGCCCAAGCGCCGCGCCGAACAGGCACGCGGCCATCCTTACAAATCGCCAAGGGAACATGACTGAGATGGAAGGAGCGATGAGGCGAACCGGCAAGACGAAAGGCGGGCTGTTCGTCGTGCCGAACCGGACTCAGTGATACTCCTGCACCGTCCGGACGGCGTAGCCGCTCTTCTTGAGGGCGGCGATGCCCATGGCGGCGGCTTTGGCTCCGCTGAGGGTGGTCATGATCGGCGTGGCGGTCATGACGGCAGTGGTTCGGATCTTGACCTCGTCGGCCCGGGGGCTGGCGCCGCTGGGCGTGTTGATGACGAGCTGGATTTCCTTGTTCTTCAGCAGGTCGACGGCGTTCGGCCGGCCTTCGGAGATCTTGAAGATGCGCTGCACCTTGAGACCCGCTTTCTCCAGCACGGTCGCGGTGCCGTTGGTGGAGACGAGTTCGAAGCCGAGATCGACGTAGAGCTTGGCGAGCGCGGCCACGGAGGGTTTGTGGGCGTCGCTGACGCTGATGAACAGCTTGCCCCCGAGCGGCAGCGGGGAATTCGCCGCCATCTGGGATTTGGCGTAGGCGATGCCGAGATCGGCATCGAGGCCCATGACCTCGCCTGTGGACCGCATCTCGGGCGAGAGGATGATGTCCTGGCCCTGGAACTTGTTGAACGGGAAGACGGCTTCCTTCACGGCCCAATACTTGGTCCAGATCTCCTCGGTGAAACCGACCTGCTGGAGGGTCTTACCGGCCATGACCTGCGCGGCGAGCTTGGCCAGGGGACGGCCGATGGCCTTGCTGACGAAGGGCACGGTGCGGGAGGCGCGCGGGTTGACTTCGAGCACGTAAACGACGTCGCCTTTGACCGCATACTGCACGTTCATCAGGCCGGACACGCGGAGTTCGCGGGCCATGGCGTGGGTGTAAACGCGGATGGTGTCGATGGTCTTCTGGTCGAGCGTGTGGGGCGGGAGAACCATCGCGGCGTCGCCGGAATGGACGCCGGCGAACTCGATGTGCTCGAGCATGCCGCCAAGGACGACGGTGCCCTTCGCCGGATCGTCGAAGTTGCCCACGTCGGAAATGCAGTCGACGTCCACCTCGGTCGCGTCCTCGAGGAACTTGTCCACGAGCACGGGGCGGCCGGCGGAGATCTCGAGCGCCGCGTTGTGGTGGAAATAATCGCGGAGATCGGACTCGGAGAAGACGATCTGCATGGCGCGTCCACCG
>JAYUUX010000523.1:0-3601 GCA_043754645.1 Verrucomicrobiales bacterium
CATCGGCAGCGCGTAGGCGTAGAGGATGTGGTCCGTCGCGGCGAAGTAGAGCACGGCGGAAAGGTTGGTCGCGAAGTTGATCACCTTGGCGCTGGCCGACGCGCTGAGGAAATCAAAGCCGAACCACCCTATGAAGATGAAGATCAGGAAACTGCCCGTGCCCGGTCCGAAGAAGCCGTCGTAGAAACCGATCACCATTCCCGTCAGCACACCCCACAACAGCTCGCGGTTCGCCGGGAACCTGGGCCGATGTTCTCCGCCCAAGTTCTTGTTCCAGTAGGTATATATCGCCACAGCCACCAGCAGCACGAGGATGACCGGCTTGAAGGCGTCGGTCTTGAAGCCGGTCACGGCCCGCGCACCGAGGAACGAGAAGACGAAGGCCGCGATCGTGGCCGGAAGGATGGACTCCCACCGGATCGGCACCCGCCGCGCATACTGCACCACGGCGATGCTGGTGCCGCAGATCGACGAGAGCTTGTTCGTGCCGAGGACGGTCGCGACCTGCGCGGCCGCCTCCCTGGGCAGGAAAACGAAGAGAGCCGGGAGCTGGATCAATCCGCCGCCACCGACGAGCGAATCCACCAGCCCGGCGAGAAAGGCGAATCCACAAAGCCAGACAAGGTCCACGCGCGGAGACTGCGGACGAGCCGGAACGAAGTGAAGAGCGGGATCACATGGGCCGGGAGGCGTTCATCCGCGAAGGACGCGAAGGAACGCGAAGAAGCGGAACAGGTGGACAACTAGACAAAGCGGCAGGTTAACAACGAGGCTGGAACCGGACTCAGGCAAACGATCCAGTAACTCAGCCCTGAAACAAAATGTCCGGCTCTCCAAAGGAGCCACGCGACGATATTGAGGACGGCCAAGGTGCCCAAACAGAATAGAACACCTTGTGCGTTTGTGAGTCCGGCCAGAATCAGGGCCAAGACTTGAAACACAAAAAAGGGATTCCGGTTAGGCCCTTCTTTCTTCACCTCAAGGTAGAAGCGGTGAGTTATGAAGCTTCTCGGACGACCGCCCCCGGTCAGAGCGTGAAGCCGGCCGCCAAGGCGTCGCCGGCGAACATCTTGACGGTGTCGAGCGACAGCTCGTCGAGGTCCATCCCGGACATCTTGATGGACTTGTTCAGGATGTCGTGGGGGACGGTGACGATGTCGCAGCCGCAGGCGTCGGCCTGGTAGATGTTCAGCACTTCACGGACGCTGGCCCAGAGCAGTTCGCCCCTCGGCAGCGTGGAGCGGATCATCAGCAGGCTTTCCTTCATCGCGGGCACGGGATCAAGGCCCGTGTCGGCGATGCGGCCGGCGAAGACGGAGAGCACGCTCGGAACCTTCGGATTGAGCGCCTCCACGAAGCCGCGGATCTGCCCGAGCGTCAGGATGGCGGTGATGTTGAGCTGCACGCCTTCGGCGGCGAGTTCCTTGGCCAACGGCACACAGGATTCGCCGCGCGTGTTGGTCGACGGGATCTTCACGAAGACGTTCTTCTGCCAACCGGCGATCTTCATGGCCTGGCGGCGCATCTCGGGAACCTCATCGGAGAAGACCTCGAAGGAGATGGGCTTGGTCGTGACGGTCTCGAGCACGTCGCGGGCGAAGGCCTCGTAGTCCGCGATGCCCGCCTTGCGCATCAGCGTGGGATTCGTGGTCATGCCCTTGATGAGCGGATTGGCGTTGAGGCTGAGAATGCCCGCCTTGTCCGCGCCATCGGCGAAGACTTTGATCCGGAGATCGGCCAGGAGTGAATTCATCGGTGAGAAAAAGCTAACGGCCGGCTTGGCGGTCGGCAACGCGCGTTTCCAGAGCACGATTCCCGACCGGTCGACGGACCCGGGTGAAAGCGCTATGTCTCGCCCGCGCACCCACCGCTTCAGGTTCCAAGGATCACTCCGGCCGCTTCCAACAGGTTCTTCACGATGAAATCAGGCTTGGCCCGCAGCGGCTCGTCGTAGCCGTAGTCGATGAAGATCGTCTTCACGCCAGCAGCGGCGCCGCAGTCGACGTCGCGCCAGCGGTCGCCGACAATCCAGCTTTGCGCGAGGTCGATTCCCAGCTCGTCTGCGGCATGGAGGAGCATTCCGGCCTTGGGTTTGCGGCAATCGCAGTCGGACTTGCCTTGGCCGGGATGGATGCAGACTTCCACCCGGTCGATGGGCAGGAGCCGGCACATCCCGGCGTGGATGGCGTCCAGGGCATCCTGCGACAAGGTGCCCCGGCCGACGTCGGGCTGGTTGGTGGCGACGACGAGGAGAAAGCCCGCCGCCTTCAGTTTCGCGCAGGCATCTTCGACGCCAGGCAGGATCTCGAACTCGGCGACGCTCGTCGGCGGATACGGTTTGTTGCCGCGGACGAGCGCACGGTTGATGACGCCGTCGCGGTCGAGGAAGACGGCGCGGCGGAATGACGAATGACTAAGGCCTAATGTCGAAGGAACAGGCATCGCGTCGTTTAGTCATTCGTCATTCGGCCTTAGTCATTCACTTGGTGCTCTCCCACTTCGTCCGGTTCACCTTCAGCGCGGGATGTGAGACGAGCAGATGCCAGACGACGGCCTGAAACGCTTCGGCGTGCGGGGTGGTGTGCTCGCCGTTCACGGTGGGAACGATGACGACGGCGGTCGCTTCCTTGGCCGTGTAGCCGCCGTCACGACCGACGATGCCGCAGACGGCGGCGCCGCGTTCCTTGGCGAGCTGGATGGCGGAGACGAGATTGGGGCTGACGTTCTTCTCCAGATTTCCGCCGCCGACCGAGAAGATCAGGAGGCCGTCCTTCGCGGTGAGCCGGCTGCCCTTGAGCCATTCCGAGAAGACCGTGGCCCAGCCCTCGTCGTTGGTGCGGGCGGTGAGCTCCGAGACGTTGTCGGTCGGCGCGTAGGCCTCGAAGCCGCAGATCTTCCGGAAATCGTTCACCGCATGGCTGGCGTTGGCCGCGCTGCCGCCAACGCCGAGGAGGAAAAGGCGTCCGCCGCCGTCGCGAACCTTGGCGAGGGTGACGGCGAGTTTCTCGATGGCGGCGGCGTCGAGCTGTTGGACGACCTGGATCGTTTCGGCGAGGTATTGCTGGGTGAAGCTCATGAAATGGTGCGGCGAGTAAACCGCACGCTCCACGAAAAGGCAGAGGAATTTTCCAAGCCGGACCGGACAGCCACAGCAGGCGGCGGCGGCCACGAGAACGTCGCGTCACCAGACCGATTTCAAACGGCGGAGCGTCCAGCTTGTGAGGCGCACCGGGGACTCGACGGCCGTGAGGCGCCATTCGGTGTCGCCGGGGCGGGGAATGAAGCAAAAGGACATCGCGACTTCCCCGTTGTTGGCGAAGACCTCGATGGAGCTCCGATCCAAGACGATGTTCAGGCTGATTTTACCGTCGACCGGAGCCAAAGGAGCCTTTCGTCCGAAGGCGTGGAGCGAACAATCCTTGGCAGACCAACGGATCTCCGCGCCACGGACGTCCAGGACCACGTCGCCACTTTCCCCGGGCGCAAACCGCACCTCGCCCTGCACCAGATCCGTCTGCGGATTGAGAGGCAGGCTTTCCCCCGCGCGCAGCGGCGAGCCGCCGAGTTCGATGCGTTGGCCGGTCCGCAGCTGGGCGAACTC
>JAYUUX010000524.1:0-12961 GCA_043754645.1 Verrucomicrobiales bacterium
GCCCCACCCAGACCATCGTCGTCCCCGCCCAGCCGACCGTGATCTACCAACAGGTCCAGCCTGTCGTCTATCAGCAGATGCCCGTCGTCGTGTATGCCGCGCCTGCACCCGTGATCTATACGAGGTCCTATTACGGTGGTTTTCATCACCGTTCATTCCACCGCTAACCGGGGAAGACCGATCGCCAGGAGGAACCGACGAGCCCGTCCGGCCGAAAGGCCGGACGGGCTTTCTCTTGAAGGCTTGCCGAATACGGCGGGCTGGAAAGAGTCGACCCTTCATGCCGTCCCCAGTTTGGAAATCATCCACGACGCTTTTGCGCCGGTTCGTGCCGTTGGTCGCAGGGATGGCGGGCTTGGTTTGGGTGGCGGACGCGGCGGAGAAGCCGGTCAGCTTTTACCGGGACGTGGCCCCGATTTTCCAGAAGAGCTGCAACGGCTGCCATTATCCGGCGAAGCTCAAGGGCAAGCTCGATCTCACTTCCGTGGCCGCCGCGCTCAAGGGCGGCAAAAGCGGGCCGGCGTTCGTTCCGGGGAATCCCGCCGACAGCAAACTGGTTTCCCAGATCACCGGACCCAAACCGGAGATGCCCGAGGACGGTGATCCCCTGAGTCCCGCCGAAACGAAACTCGTGGCTCGATGGATCGCCGAGGGCGCGAAGGACGATTCGCCAAACCTCGCGCTGCGGCCTTCTGAACCTCCCGTCTACCACGCACGACCGGCCATCTCGGCGATGGCCTTGTCGCCGGATGGCAAGCTCCTCGCCGTGGCGGGCCGCCATGAAATCATCCTGCGTGGCGGAGACGGATCGAACGTCGTCGCGCGGCTGCTCGGAGACTCGCCGAGGATCGAATCGCTCGTGTTCTCGGCCGACGGGTCCGTGCTCGCGGCTTGCGGCGGATCGGCCTCGATCTTCGGCGAAATCCAGATCTGGGATGTCGCGACGCGGATGCAGACGAAGTCCTTCAAGATCGCAACGGACACGGTCTTCGGAATCTCCCTGTCCCCCGATGCGTCGCTGGCCTCGGTTGGCGGTGCGGACCGGATGGTTCGGATTGTTTCGACGGAAGACGGGACGCTGAAGGCGAAGTTCGACCATCACCTCGACTGGGTTTTTGCGACCGCGTTCACGTCCACGACCAACGGACTCCGGGTGCTCAGCGGTGGCCGTGACAAGGCGGTGAAACTCATCGAGAGCCCTGCCGGAAAATACGTCGACGACCTGAACCGCCAGAATGATGGCATCAACGCCTTGGCCGCCCACCCCAAGGAGGCGCTTGTCCTCACCGGCGGCGATCTGGGCGCGTCACGGATGTATCGAACTGCCCGCCGGACCGACGTCAACGATCCCAACAGCGACAGCCGCTATGTGCGGGAGTTCGACCGGTTGGCGGGACCGGTCTACGCGGTGGCCTTCAGCGCCGATGGATCGCGTGTGGCCGTGGCCGGGGCTGATCCCGAAGTGCGCGTGCAGGAGACCAAGAACGGCAACCGCGTCGCCCGGTTGAAAGGGCACACGGGCACGATTTTCGCGGTGCAGTTCACCCCCGACGGCCAACGACTGATCACCGCCGGCAGCGACGGGATGCTGCGCTACTACTCGTTGGCCAAGGGCGATCTTATCGCCGCGCTCGATGGCGTGCCGGTGACCGAGTCCCGCGTGGCGCGAGGAACTGGACGATGACCAAGGCACACCATTTCACGGCGGCGGAACGGCGCGCTTGTTTCCTGATCCGATTTCGCCGAGAAACTGGGGGAGAATCCGCATGAATAGCCGCGTCGCATCACTCTGGTTTTCAAGGAAGCTCGTCGGCTTCTTCGCGGGCGTGGTCCTGGCCTGTCTCGTTTCGTCGAACGCGGCTGCGGCGGAGACAGCGAAGCCCTCCGCGAGGCAATCACCCATTGCGCGTCTGAAGGTGTTTCCGGAGAGCTTGGAACTCACTTCGCTGGACCGTCAGCACGGTCTTCTGGTCACGGCGATCCTGCAGGATGGTTCCGAGGTCGATATCTCCGACCTCTGCGGGTTCACCAGCAGTCGCCCGGAGATCGCCGACGTTTCGAAGTCGGGCGGAATCGAGGCCAAGGCCGACGGCGAAGCCGAGATCACCGTCCGGTTCGTGTCGCGTCGTGCGACCGTCAAGGTCCGGACCACCGGGGCCGGAGCGGCGATCGTTCCGTCATTCCGCCAGGATGTCCTGCCGGTCTTGACCAAAGCTGGCTGCAACACCGGTGGCTGCCACGGAAAACTTGCCGGGCAAAACGGCTTCAAACTTTCCCTCCGCGGCTACGCTCCTGAATGGGATCATGACTGGCTGACGACCGATGCCCGAGGCCGTCGCGTGGATCTGGCTTTCCCCGAGAAGAGCCTGCTTGTGACCAAGCCCACCGGCGAAACCCCGCACGAAGGCGGCCGTCGGATCGAACCGGGTTCGCGCCACCAGAAAACGCTCATCGCCTGGGTGGCCGCGCGCGCGCCGGGACCGGATACCAACGAAGTCGAAGCTGCCCGGCTGGAAGTCCTGCCCGGGAGTCGCACGCTCCGGCCGGGCGATGCACAGAGGCTTCTCGTCCGCGCCGTGCATCCCGATGGCCGCGTGCGCGACGTGACTTGGTTGGCCCAATTCTTCTCCAACGACGAAGCCACGCTTGGCGTTTCCGCGGACGGGTTGGTCACGGCGCTGCGAGCGGGTGAAGCAACGGTGCGCGTGCATTTCCAGGGACTCGTCGAGGTCGCCCGCTTCACGGTGCCGTATTCCCACTCCGTCGCGCCGGAGACGTTCACCAAATGGAACAACGACGTGGACCGCCACCTCTTCGCCAAGCTGCAGGCCCTGCGTTTGCCGCCATCCGACGGATGCGATGACACGACGTTTCTCCGCCGTGCGTTCATCGATGTGACCGGCACGTTGCCGCCTGCGGAAGAGGTGGCCGCGTTCGCCGCCGATTCCTCCGCCGACAAACGCGCGCGTCTCGTCGATCGCCTGCTCGCTTCGGGCGACTACACCGACTACTGGACGCTGCAGTTCGCCGACCTTCTGCAGAACCGCCGTGAACGCGACCACGATGTCCGCGGGGCCAAGGGCGTCCGGTCGTTCCATGCCTGGCTGCGCGCGCAGGTGGCGACGAATCGTCCATGGAACGAACTCTCCAAGGACGTCCTGCTGGCCAGCGGCGACGTGCGTGAGCGCCCGCAGATCGGCTACTACATCACGACGATGGGCGAGTTTGAGCGCGTCCAGGAATCCGAGTTGGCCGACTCCGTGGCGCAGTCGTTCCTCGGCACCCGCATCGGCTGCGCCCGCTGCCACAACCACCCGCTCGAGCGCTACACGCAGGACGACTACTACCATTTCACCGCGTTCTTCTCGAAGGTGGCCCTCAAGCGCGAAGATCCGGACAAGGGCCTGACCGTGCTCAGCATGGCCTCGCCCGAGGAGAAGGACCTGAAGAAGCGCCTCCGCGAAACCGAGAAGCAGATCAAGGATGCCGAAGGCGCGATGGCCAAGGCCGGTGACAACGAAAAGGACAAGGCCGCCGCCGAAAAGAAGATCGCCGAAAAGCAGAAGGAGATGGCCGGCCTGCAGAAGCAGATCACCGAAGCGGCCGCCAAGATGCCCGGCATCACCCAGCCGCGCACCCGCCAGAAGATGGTGCCGCAGCCGCTCGATCGCCGGGCGACCACGATCGCCCCCGGCCAGGACCCGCGCGAGTTGCTGGCCGCGTGGATGACCGATCCGGCAAACGAGTCCTTCAGCGGCGCGATGGTGAACCGCCTCTGGCGGCATTTCATGGGAGTCGGCCTCGTCGAGCCCGTCGATGATCTCCGGGCCAGCAACCCGCCGAGCAACGGCGATCTGTGGAAGCTGCTGAACACCGAGTTCGTCCGCAGCGGCTACGACGTGAAGCATGTCATGCGGCTGATCCTGAATTCCCGGGCCTACCAACTCGCGTCCACCACGCGCCCGGAGAACGAGACGGACCGCCGGTTCTATTCCCACTTCTATGCCCGCCGCCTGCCGGCGGAAGTCATGCTTGATGCCGTGAGCCAAGCCACCGCGGTGCCAGACCAGTTCGACGGGCAACCCGTCGGCCTTCGCGCCACCCAGGTGCCCGACCCCGGCGTGGCCTCCTACTTCCTGACGCTCTTCGGGCGCTCCGACCGCGTCACGGCATGCGCATGCGAACGCAAGGGCGAGGTCACGCTTCCCCAGCTCCTGCACCTGCGGAACGGCGACGAACTCACGCGCAAGGTCCGCTCCGCCGACGGACGCCTGACCGGGTTGTTGAAGGAAACGGACGACGCGAAGGTCATGCAGAGCCTGTTTGCGGCGACGCTGGGCCGTGTTCCCTCCGATCCTGAGATCGCCACCGTCAAGAAGCAGCTTGCCGGCGGCGACCCGCGCGACCTCGTTTTCCAGGACCTCTTCTGGGCCCTGCTCAACTCGAAAGAATTCACGTTCAACCACTGACCGCCATGCTCGACATCTCCCTTTCCCATCGGCGCTCGACGTTGTGCAACGGCGTTTCCCGCCGCGACTTCCTCCGCATCGGCGCGCTCGCACCGCTTGGGCTGTCGCTCGCCGACCTGCTTTCCTCCAGGGCCCTCGCCGGATCGGCTGCGCCCCGCGCCAAGTCCGTCCTGCTCGTCTTCCTTGGCGGCGGCATTTCGCATCACGACACCTTCGACCTCAAGCCCGACGCCGTGGAGGAGATCCGCGGCAAGTATAAGGGCATCCCGTCGAGCGTGCCCGGCCTGCACGTCGGCGAACTTCTTCCGCGCATGGCGAAGGTCATGAACAAGGTATGTCTCGTCCGCTCCGGCACCCACGAGAACGATCATCATGAGACCGCCACCAACTGGGTGCTCAGCGGCCGTTTCGGTTCTCCCTTCGGCGACTTTCCCTCGATGGGCGCTGTCGTCGCGCATGAGACGGGCTTCAGCGGGCTTGTGCCGCCCTACGTGGCCGTGCCGCGCAATCCGGCGTTCACCTGGGAGCTTGGCAAGAGCGCGTGGCTCGGCGGCCGCTACGAGTCCTTCAAGTGCGGCGATCCGAATGCGAAGGAGTTCAAGGTCCGCGACCTGACGCCCTCGGCCGCGCTTTCCGCGAGTTCGGTGGAACGGCGCCGCACGCTGCTCGAAGCGGTGGACAACCTCTCCGCCCGCGTGAAGGGCAACGACCAGATCGCCACCTACGACGAGTTCCAGCAGAAGGCCGCCGAGATGGTCCTCGCCCCCACGGCCCAGGCCGCGTTCGACATCGGCAAGGAATCCGAGAAACAACGCGACGAATACGGCCGGACCGAGTTCGGCCAGAGCTGCCTGATGGCCCGTCGCCTCATCGAGGGCGGCGTGAAGTTCGTCACCGTCAACTTCGGCGGATGGGACCACCACGCGAAGATCTTCGAGAATCTCGACAAGAAGCTGCCGATCTTCGACCAGGGCCTCTCCGCGCTCATCACCGACCTCGAACAACGCGGCCTGATGAAGGACACGCTCCTGCTGGTGATGGGCGAGTTCGGCCGCACACCCAAGATCAACAAGGATGCCGGCCGCGATCACTGGGGCCGGGCCGGTTCCATGATCTTCGCCGGAGCCGGAGTCACTCCCGGAAAGATCATCGGCGCGACGGATCGCGACGGCGCCTTCGTGACGGAACGTCCCGTCCGCCCCGCCGATGTCGCCTGCACCGTCTTCGAGGCCCTCGGGATCAATCCACGAAAAGATCTCCACACGCCCGAAGGCCGCCCCGTCGCCATCCTCGACCAGGGCAATACGGTCGAGGAGCTGTTCACCTGAGAGCGCTGTGACGACCAGAGTCACCAGCGGCGCTGCCGCGCGGCAGCGGCAGGAAGGTAGGGCAGTGCTTCCAGCCTGCCCTCGACCATCCCGCATAGAAGACGGGGCAGGCTGGAAGCCCGCCCTACCTTCAACTGCATCGTGCTGGCTGCGTTGGTGTGCTTCCGTCTTTTGTCTCCTCGCGGTCGCGGTGAACGCCGCGGAGGAAAAGAAGCCCGAACCCAAGCCTTCGCCGTCCGTCCTCCTGACATCGCCGCTCGCCGCCGTCGCCGGAGCGACCAATACCATCCTGCTGCGTGGGCTGAACCTGACGAACGTCGGTGAGCTCCGTTTCATGGCGCCACCCGCCGGACTCGTCTCCGTCATCAAATCCGCGACGAAGTCCGATCCGCCCAAGCCGCTCGATGCGAAACGCGCGGGCGACACCCAGATCGAACTGTCGCTGGTTCTTCCGGCGGTCGTCGACGCTGCGGAGCTTTCCTACGTTGTGATTGCCCGCGATGGCGGTTCCGCCACAAACAGCCTCCTCGTGTTGCCCGCCGGGCAGGCGGTTTCCGAGAAGGAACCCAACGGAGGCTTCAAGGAGGCGCAGAAGATCGCCGTCGGCCAGACCGTTCGCGGCGAGATCGGGAAGGAAAAGGATGTCGACGTGTTCCGGTTCGACGGCGCGGCCGGCGATCGCATCCGTTTGGAAATCACGGCGGCCCGGCGTGGCTCCGCACTTGATGCCGTGATGAATGTCTACGATGCCTACGGCCATCTGCTCGCGTCCGCCGATAGTCCCGGTGCGGGCAAGGACGCCGTCCTAGAAGCCACGCTTCCCAAGGCCGGCGGGTGGTTCCTCGTCGTCCTCGACGCCCACGACCGAGGCGGCGCAGCCCATCCGTATCTTCTCTCGCTGCAGGCGGCGAAGTGAGGTGCCGTTGCTCCGCCCTCAACCTCGGCCTCGCCTTTCTCCGTTCGGAAAAATAGGTTCCGGCCATGCCCGCCGACGTCACCCGGATGCTTAGTGCCATCGAAGCCGGTGACGCGAAGGCGGCGGACGAGCTGTTGCCGCTCGTCTACGGTGAGCTCCGTCGTTTGGCCGCTTCCAAGATGGCCAACGAAAGGCCCGGGCAGACGCTCCAACCCACCGCGCTCGTGCATGAGGCGTGGATGCGGCTCGGGGCGGATCAGCAACCCCGCTGGCAGAACCGGGCCCACTTCTTCGGTGCCGCCGCCGAGGCGATGCGCCGCATCCTCATCGATCGCGCCCGCAAGCGGCAGGTTCGCGAAGCATCCGGTCTGGCTTCCCCTGAAGCACTCGAGGAATCCCGGATCGAACTCAAGGTTCCCGTGGATCAACTTCTCGGCGTCCACGAGGTGCTGGACCGGTTGGAGGCGGTCGATGGCGATGCAGCCCGGTTGGTGAAGCTCCGTTACTTCGTCGGGATGAACATGGACCAGACCGCCGAAGCCCTTGGGCTGTCCCGGCGCAGCGCCGAACGGCTCTGGTCGTTTGCCAAGGCCTGGCTGCGCGACGCCATGAAGGCCGGGTCGTAGAAGGCGGATGCATCGTCGTCCAGGCGGTCCACGCGGTCCGCATCCGGCCGGTTGTTGAAAAAGATCTGGAAAAATTGGCGGACTCTTCGGCGGCGCACGCATGTAGGGGCAGAAACTTATGGCTATCGATAATTCCCAACGCGACCGGCAAGCCCGGGACATCTTCCTGCGGGCGATCGAAATCCCGTCGGCCGAGGCTCGGGCGGCCTACGTCGAAGGCGCCTGCCATAAGGACGACTCCCTCCGGAGCCGGGTCGACGCGCTCATCGCCAGCCATCGCGCGGATTCCTTCCTGGAATCCGCCGCCGTGGATGGTCCCCCCACGATCCTCGACCAGTCTCCCGTGACCGAGGGTCCGGGCGCGCAGATCGGCCGCTACAAGCTCCTCCAGAAACTCGGCGAAGGCGGCTTCGGTGTCGTCTACATGGCGGACCAGAAGGAGCCGGTCAAACGCCGCGTCGCCCTCAAGATCATCAAGCTGGGGATGGACACCGGTCAGGTCGTGGCGCGCTTCGAGGCGGAGCGCCAGGCGCTGGCCATGATGGACCATCCGCACATCGCCAAGGTGCTCGACGCGGGCGCCACCGACAGCGGGCGGCCCTACTTCGTGATGGAACTGGTCAAGGGCGTTCCCATCACGAGGTATTGCGACGACAACAACCTGAGCATGCAGGAACGCCTCGGGCTGTTCATCCCCGTCTGCCACGCCATCCAGCACGCGCACCAGAAGGGGATCATCCACCGCGACATCAAGCCGTCCAATGTCATGGTCACCCTGCACGACGGCGTGCCGGTGCCCAAGGTGATCGACTTCGGCATCGCCAAGGCCACGCAACAGGAGCTGACCGAGAAGACCATCTTCACGCAATACAGCCAGTTCATCGGCACACCGGCCTACATGAGTCCCGAACAGGCCGAGATGAGCGGGCTGGACATCGACACCCGCAGCGACATCTACAGCCTCGGAGTGCTGCTGTATGAACTGCTCGTGGGCCGCACGCCGCTCGACGGCAAGGAACTGATGAGCGGCGGCTATGACGAGATCCGGCGGCGGATCAAGGAGGAGGAACCGCCCAAGCCCTCGACACGGGTGAACACCCTGGAAGGCTCGGAGAAAACGACGGTGGCCAGGCATCGGAAGGTGGCACCGGAGCAGTTAAGCAGCGAGCTGCGTGGCGACCTGGACTGGATCGTGTTGAAGGCGCTGGAGAAAGACCGAACGCGGCGTTACGAGACGGCCAATGGGTTCGCGCTGGACATCAAACGATTCCTCGCGAACGAACCCGTCGCGGCGGTGCCACCCAGCTCGGGCTATCTGTTGAAGAAGTATGCGCGGCGCCATCGCGGCGCGCTGGCCGTGGCGGCGGCCATTGCGGGATTGCTGGTGGCCGGCGTCGCCGTGAGCACCTGGCAGGCGGTGCGGGCAACGCGGGCACAGGCGGCTGCTGAAAAGGCCGAGGGCGCCGAGTTGGAGCAAAAACTTCTGGCGCAGACACAACAGAAGAAAGCCGAGACCGAGCACCAACGCGCCGAAGCCGAGGCTCGGAAAGCCTCCGAGAGCGAGGCCCATTCGCGGCGGTTGCTCTACGCATCGGACATGAATCTCGCCCAGCAATCGCTCAAGCTGAACAATCTCGGCAAAGCGCGACGGTTGCTGGACCGACACGTGCCGCAACCCGGCGAAGAAGACCTGCGCGGATGGGAGTGGCGGTATCTCTGGCAACTCACTCGCAGCAGCGCCCTCGTCACGCTTACCAACCGGCCGACGACGCGCGGATGGTCCGTCAGCTTCTCCCCGGACGGCACCCGCCTCGCCGCAGGCTGGTTGGACGGACGTGTGGACCTGTGGGATGTGCCCGGCCGGCGACTGGTTCGATCGCTCACAGACCGCGAGCAGCACCATCAAGGTCAGGTGGCCTTTTCTCCGGTGCGCAATCTTCTGGCCGCCACTTCTGAATCCAAGGCGGTCACGCTGTATGACCTCGACTCTGGCCGGGAATCAAAATTCTGGCAGGCGCCCGACCAGGGCGACTGGAGGGTCCGTGACCTGGCGTTTTCTCCGGATGGTTCCAGGCTGGTCATCTACGCCAGATCAGGCAGCTCAGAACTCGGAGATGAAGTCTTGGTGGTGAATGTGTTCACCTCTAGGATTGAAAGCCGCCACCCGACTGTTTCCAGCGGCAGTCTGCACGGCTTTCTTGGAGCCGCGCGGCTATCTCCTGAAAACCGACGTCTTTATCTGACGCGCCAATACAGCATCGAGTGCATCGACCTCACCACCGGCCAGGAACTCTGGCAGACGGAACGTGAACAGGCCTTCGGGCTGGCTACGCTGGCCCTCTCGCCCGACGGAAGGGTGCTAGCTTCTAGTTCGGGATATGAAGATTTCACCATCCGTGTCGGGGATGCAGAAACGGGGCGGCTCCTCGTCCGGCTCCCCGGTCACACCGGGTGGGTGGACAAGCTGGTGTTCAGCAAAGACGGACGCCATTTGATCTCCGCGGCGACCGATCAAACCATCCGCTTCTGGGATACCAGCTCCTGGAACGAAACGAAAGTCCTGCGCGGCCACACCAACGAGGTCCATGCCGTCGCGATTTCCGAGCCCGCCCAGCTCGTCGCTAGCGCCAGCAAGGACGGGAACCTCACCTTGTGGAGAGAAGATGGCAAAAGCGCCAGCGATGGATACCGCCGTCTAACCGACGATCTCGATCAGGTTCTGCCACTGGACCATTCGCGCGTCTTGCTGCTGCCCCGGGGCAAACCGCCCGAATTGATGGATCTCAATCTCGCTGCGGCACCGCGGACGCTGCCGGAACTCGCGTCCATGAATGTCCTGGGCTGGTTTGGTTCCAACATTCTTTGCCTCGGGAACGGTTCCAACCAAAACCAAATCGTCGTCCGCGATTGGCGCGGGGCAGAGTTCACTCTACGTGGAGCCGTTGCGCTGTATTCCGGTGCGCGACCGACCGGAGCGGCCTACAACCCCACTCGCCAGCTCCTGGCCTGGAGCGAAGGAACCAACGCGGCTTTTATTCACCTCGCCAGTCTCGCCACACCCAACCGCCGAGTTGAACTGAAAAGCGATGTCGCTGGACTGGTTCCCTTCCTCTTCAGTGACGATGGAAATTACCTCGCGGCCCGAAGCCAGGACACCCTGCGCGTCTGGAAAATCGAAACCGGCCAGACGGTTGCGTCTCTTGGCGAAAACATCAGTGAAGCAATCTTTGCGGCGGCTGGGCGCGTGCTGGTTGCCATCATAAATAGGGGCAAGGACTACGAAATCGGATTTTTCGATTTAGCCCATCCCGGCCGGTTGCCTCGGCGATTTCCCGGGATATTTCATATGATTACACCCGCTGTTTCACCCGATGGCGCTTTGGTGGCTGCCGTTGATAATGGACAAGTGCGGTTATTTGATCCAGCCAAGGGTGAGCCAATCGAACCTTCGCTCCATGGCCACCTAAACCCAGTTTACAGCGTCGCCTTCTCCCCGGATGGACGACGTTTGATTTCCGCAGCCAGCGCGCGCGAAGCCGTCAAACTCTGGGACTTCAGCACTCGCCAGGAATTGCTGACCTTAAGCGGCGCCGGTTCCATTCTGATGGGGGCCAGATGGAGTGCCGATGGGGACGTGATCCTCGCTGGCCCGCCCTGGCAGGCTTGGCGCGCACCGTCCTGGGAGGAAATCGCCGCCGCCGAGGCGAAGGAGAAGGCGGAGGCCAAGAGGCCGTGAGCGCCGGACGGCCGGCGCATGCCAAGTCCGAATGAGTTTCGGTGGAAACCGACCGCCGCAGGGCTCAACCCGATCCTCCCTCACCCCTTCCCTCTCCCGCTGGGAGAGGGGGCCTCGCCCCCGGCGTTGGGTCCAGAGCGGCCGCACCGGTCGTCCGATCATCCGAAAACCATCGCCTGGAACCGGGGTTGGCGGCCTTTCACCCTCTCCCAGCGGGAGAGGGAAGGGGTGAGGGAGGACGCTCCCCATATCCACCAGGTCTCTTTGGGAAATGGTATCACTCCATAACTTGGCGGACTTCCCGGCCATCCCGATCTTCTGGAAGCGTCCTGGGCTTCGGCATACCGCCTCGCATATCCCGAGAAAAACAAGGAGCCAGATTCTGGTTCAACGCCCCAACGCCTTGGCCGCGATGTCGCTGCGGAAGTGGGCGCCGCCTTCGAATTGGATCCGGTCGACGGCCGCGTAGGCCAGGTCGCGGGCGGCTTGGAGCGTGTCGGCCCAGGCGGTGACACCGAGGACGCGGCCGCCATTGGTCACGACCTTGCCGTCCTTCAAAGCGGTTCCCGCATGGAACACCTTCGTGTCGGGCACCTGCGCCGCCACATCGAGACCCGTGATCACGTTGCCCTTCGCGTAGGATCCCGGGTATCCGGGCGAGGCCATGGCCACGCAGACAGCAAACTTCTTCGACCAACGCAGCTCCATCTGGTCGAGCCGCCCTTCGACGCTGGCGACGAGAAGTTCGACGAGATCGTTGTCGAGCCGCGTGAGATAGACCTGCGCTTCCGGATCGCCGAAGCGCGCGTTGAACTCGATCACCTTCGGCCCGGACTTCGTCAGCATGACGCCCGGGTAGAGGATGCCGCGGAAGTCGATCCCTTCGGCCGCGCAACCGTGAAGCCACGGATAGAGAATCTGCCTGCCCACTTCGGCGAGTTCGGTGTCGGTGAGGAAGGGCGCGGGCGAATAGGTGCCCATGCCGCCGGTGTTCAATCCGGTGTCGCCGTCGAAGGCGCGTTTGTGATCCTGCGCGGTGGGGAAAAGCTTCGCCGTCTTTCCGTCGCACAGGGCGTGCAGCGAAATCTCCATTCCTTCGAGGAGTTCCTGGATGACCACGCGCGCGCCGGCGTTGCCAAAGGCTTTGTCGACCATGATCTCGTCGATCGCCGCGTTGGCCTCGGCCGCGTTGGTGGCGAGGATGACGCCTTTGCCGAGTGCGAGGCCGTCGGCCTTCACGGCGACGCGGCCGTCGAGTGAGGCGGCGAATTTCTTGGCTTCGACGGGTTCGGCGAACATGCCGCTCTTGGCTGTCGGGATGCCGTGTTTCTCCATGAAGTGCTGCGAGAAAACCTTCGAGGCCTCGAACTGGGTCGCGTGCTTATTCGGTCCCCAGATTTTTAGGCCAACGGCTTGGAAGGCGTCGACGACCCCGGCGCCGAGCGAACCGTCGGGGCCGACAACGGTGAGGTCGGGATGGTTGGCCTGGGCCCACGCGACGAGCGCGGGAATGTCCTCGGCGCCGATGTTCACGAGTTCGACGGCGCTGCCATTGGACGAAAGGCGTTCGCCCGCGATGCCGGCATTGCCGGGCGCGCACCACATGCGGGAAACGAGCGTCGACTGTGCGAGCTTCCAGACAAGGGCGTGTTCGCGGCCGCCGGAACCGATGACCAGGATCTTCATGTGCCCGCGGATGAAACCGGCGGCGACGTGTTCGGCCAAGGGGATTGTTCATGCGGGTTCATCCACGAAGGACACGAATAGCACAAAGGGACGGAGCGCCGAGCTCCCGCTTGGTAAGATCTGAGGCTCATGCCTTCGGAGCGCGGCCTTCCAGGCCGCAGCGGCGCCGACATCTCGAGCCGTTTCCGTATCTACGTTTG
>JAYUUX010000525.1:0-4889 GCA_043754645.1 Verrucomicrobiales bacterium
GCGCGATTTACGTGTGCGACTGGTATGACCAACAGATTAATCACTTCCGCAATCAAGAAGGGAAGATGGACGCCAATAACGGCCGCATCTACCGACTCAAAGGCAAAGGCGGTCAGCCTGCAGCGGCGGAAGACATGTCGCGTCTCACCGGAATGCAACTGATCGAACGCCTCACCCACGCCAACCGCTGGGTTCGCCAAACCGCATTGCGCCTTTTGGCCGACCGGCATGATGCATCGCTGGTTCCTGATTTGTCCGCCGCTCTGACTCGCAGTTCGGGCCAACACGCCTTGGAGATTCTGTGGGCCTTGAACCTCTGTGGTGGCCTGGGGAAAGCCGAGATCCTGAAAGCCGTGGACCATTCGGATCCGTTCGTCCGGCAGTGGACCGTGCGCTTGATCGGCGACGCGCCTTCGGTTTCAGCCGAAGTTGCCAAGAAACTGACCAAGCTGTCCGCCCTGGAACCGAACCTCGAAGTGCGGAATCAGCTCGCGGCCACGGCCAAGCATCTCCCGGCGCGGGAGGGCCTCGCCATGGTGCGGGCGCTCGCCTTGCGCGCGGAAGATACCGCCGACAACCGGATGCCGCTTCTGCTCTGGTGGGCCATTGAAACGCATTGCGAAGCGAATCGCGATGAAGTCGGCCGACTCTTCGAAGACCAGAGCTTTTGGAAGAGCCCGCTGGTGGAAGCTCACCTCCTCGATCGGACCGCTCGCCGCTTCGCCCAAGCCGGATCGCGCCGGGACTTATTGACCTGCGCCCGACTCTTTGAACTCTCGCCGGCGGTCGAACATAGCCGCCGCCTGATGTCCGGCTTCGAAGCCGCGTTCAAGGGACGCACCCTGGCCGGGCTGCCCAATGAATTGGTGCGGGCCATGGCGCGCCATGGCGTCGGGTCCGCGGCCTTCGCCCTGCGCCAGGGGGATCCGCGCACGGTGAAAAAGGCGATTCAAGTGGTGGCGGACGAGACCGCAACCCGCACCGAGCGGATGGAATTCATCGGTGTCATGGGCGAGGTCAAAGTTCCCGGCGCCCTCCCGGCCCTGACCCGTGCTTACCGTGGCGTTTCCAAGGACGATGCGATGCGCAAGGCGATCCTCTCCACCTTCCAGAACTACGATGAGCCGGAGGTGGCCGACATCATCCTGAGCGCCTATCCCGCGTTGGGCCGGGAGTCGCAGCAGACTGCGCTGACCCTCCTGGCCAGCCGGCCGGCTTGGGCCTTGAAACTGGCTGGGTCCATCCGCCGCGAGGGAACCTCCTGGTCGGGGTTCGGCATCAAGCCAGAGACCATCCCGCTGAACATCGTTCGCAAGCTGAAACAGCATCGTCATCCCGAACTGGCAGGTCTCTTGGAGAAGCACTGGCCCAACACGGCCAGCCCGACCACGGCGCAGATGGAAAAGAAGATTGGTCATCTCGCGGCGGTGGTTCGCGGGGGAACCGGCGATCCGTATCTGGGGCGGACGTTGTTTCAAAATACCTGCGCCAGTTGCCACAAGCTCTTCGGTCAGGGCGCTGATGCCGGGCCCGATCTGACAGTCTTCAACCGGGCGGACTTGGAGTCCATGCTCCTGGCGATCGTGAACCCCAGCGCGGAGATCCGGGAAGGCTTCGAGAATTACTCCGTGGAAACCAAGGACGGCCGTTCGCTGGCTGGTTTTCTGGTCGAACAGGACGATCGCACCATCGTCCTGCGCGGCTTGGACAATCAGAGCTTGATTTTGGCGCGGACCGATCTGGACGAACTCAAGGTGGCCGGGATGTCGTTGATGCCGGAGGGATTGATGGATGGGTTCAGCGATGAGCAGACGCGCGCGTTGTTTGCTTATCTCCGCAGCACCCAGCCCCTCGTCGGCGAACCACCGCGGCCCGTCGTCAAACCCTGAGGCTCTTCTATTGGCGACATTCCTAGAATCGGACCATGCCGGAGGACGGGACAATCGAGGGCCTCGGGCGGGCGGAAACTGGGCCGCCGGCATGGTGATATTGCGGCTCGTTCATCACGATCATTCGTGGGAGGTGGGAGGGGAGTGGAGCGGGTGAAGGGAATCGAACCCTCGTAACTAGTTTGGAAGACTAGCGCTCTACCATTGAGCTACACCCGCATCCGAACGGGCAGTGGAATACGGTGCTGCGCTTGCGTTGTCAAACCTGCACCTTGTAGCGTCGCAACTCGATGCATTCGCCCGCTTCTTTGCTCATTACCGGAGGCCGCATTGTGGATCCCGCCAACCGTGTCGATCTGACCGGCGATGTCTGGATTCGCGACGGCAAGATCGCCGCCGTCGGACGCGACGTGTCGGCGCAGGTTCCGGCCGGGGTTCCGCGGTTGGACGCTTCCGGCAAGGTGGTCAGCCCGGGCCTGATTGATCTTCATGTTCACCTGCGGGAACCCGGCCAGTCATCCAAGGAGACTATCGCGACGGGGACCCAGGCGGCGGCGCGAGGTGGGTTCACTTCGGTGGTCTGCATGCCCAACACCTCGCCTTCGATCGACAACACCAGCGCGGTGGCGTTGATCCAGGAGAAGGCGCAGCGCGAGGGTGTGGTGAACGTCTTCGTCGCGGGCGCTTTGACCAAGGGAATCGCCGGCGAAGAGCTTGCCCCGATTGGGTCGCTCAAGAACGCGGGTGTCGTGGCTGTCACTGATGACGGGCACTGCATCCAGAACAATGATCTGATGCGCCGGGCTCTGGAGTATGCACGGATGTTCGACCTGACAGTGATGGATCACTGCCAGGACTACTCGATCGTGACGGACGGAGTGATGCACGAAGGCTACTGGAGCACGTCGCTTGGTTTGCGTGGATGGGCTTCGGCCGGTGAGGAGATGATCGTCGCGCGGAACATACTCTTGGCGGAATTGACCGGATGCAGGGTCCATTGCCAGCACATGAGTGCGGCGGGAAGCATCCGCCTCATCCGTGAGGCCAAGAAGCGTGGCGTGCCCATTTCCGGCGAAGCTTGCCCTCATCATTTCACGCTCACGGACATGGCACTAGCGGGCAGCGAGGCTTTTTGGAACGGGGACGGAAAAGGGTTGGTGGATTTGGGCGGACGTCCGGTTCCGCAGTGGCCTTCCTACGATACGAACTTCAAGATGAACCCTCCGCTGCGGTCGGCCGCGGACCGGGAAGCGATTTTGGAGGGTCTTGCGGACGGGACCCTCGAAGTGTTGGCCAGCGACCATGCGCCGCACTGCGATTTCCAGAAAGAGGTCGAATTCGACTACGCACCCTTCGGCATCACCGGATTGGAAAACGAACTCGCACTTTCCCTGATGCAATTGGTTCACACCAAACGGCTGTCTCTGTCGGCGATGCTCGAGAAGTTCACGATCAATCCGGCCAGGCTGCTTGGGCTTCGGACCAAGGGGCAGTTGGCGATCGGCAGCGATGGCGATGTCACCGTGTTCGATCCCGACGCGGAATGGACCTTCGACCGGATGGCTTCGGTCAGTAAATCGAGGAACAGCCCGTTCCACGGATGGCCCATGAAGGGGCAAGTGGGCGCGACGATCGTGGCGGGAAATGTCGTGTTCAGGGGCTAGTGGAACCTGGAAACCGGCTTGCCGGAAACCCGTTCCCGGCTAGCCTGCGCCGGAGAGGAATGCTTATGAAATTCATCACAACCACATTGGCAGCGCTTGTATTGACAGCAGCGACCGTATTTGCCGCGGGCGAAGGCTGGGGAACCGACGCGAAGGTGGCCCAGGCCCAGGCCAAGAAGGACGGCAAGTTTGTCCTGCTGGACTTCACCGGTTCCGACTGGTGCCCGCCCTGCATCCAGCTCCACAAAAACGTTCTGGATACGGCGAACTTCAAGGAATTGGCCAAGAAAAGTCTGGTCCTGGTGGAATTGGACTTCCCGCGCAAGAAGGCCCAGGCCGACGCGCTCAAGAATGCCAACAGGGAGTTGAGCGAAAAATACAAGATCGAGGGTTTTCCGACCCTGATCGTGCTCAACGGCGACGGCAAAGAGCTATGGAGGCAGGTCGGCTATGGCGGCGACAGCGCGAAGGCAGTCGTGGGCCAGATTGAAAAGGCGATCTCGAAGAAATAGCCTGCCAAGAATCTAGAAAAGCAGCGCCCGGCATCACGCCGGGCGTTGTCGTTTTGGGCGCAAAGGGATTGTCGCTTGACCTCGCGGGGGTCGCACCTAGCATCGCGCCGCATTTTCTACGATGAAGCGAGCGATATTGGCCCTTGAAGACGGAACGGTATTCCATGGGCGGGCCTTTGGCGCCGACGGTGCCACGGCCGGCGAGGTGTGTTTCAACACTTCCATGACGGGCTACCAGGAAATCCTCACCGATCCGTCCTACAAAGGGCAGATTGTGACGATGACCTATCCGCTGATCGGCAACTACGGGATCAACGAACAGGATGTGGAATCCTGGGCGCCGCACGTGGCCGGGTTTGTCATCCGCGAACTTTCTCCGGTCGTGAGCAACTGGCGGGCGGATTGTTCGCTCGACGAGTATCTGAAGAAGCACGGCATCCCCGGCATCCAAGGAATCGACACCCGTTCCCTCACCAAGAAGCTCCGTGTGCGCGGCGCTTTGAGCGGGTGCATCTCCACGCTTCCCATGTCCGACGCCGAAGCGGTGGCGCAGGCGAAGGGATGGGGCGGAATGGAAGGCAGGGACTACGTCAGCGAGGTGACCCACAAGCAGGCGTTCCAGTGGGATCCGGACGACAAGCAGTCCGCCGCGTTCAGCTTGGTGCAAGCCGGGGCGGTCGCTGACGCCCGAAACGTCCGGCAGCCACTTCCTGCTGCCGATGTGCCGATCGTCGCCTACGACTTCGGGATGAAATACAATATCCTCCGCCGATTGCGGCAGCACGGTTTCAGGGTTCAGGTGGTTCCGGCCCACACATCGGCGG
>JAYUUX010000526.1:0-3164 GCA_043754645.1 Verrucomicrobiales bacterium
CATGCGCGCCCGCGGTGCGAACGTCACCGACATCGTCATCCTCGTCGTCGCGGCCAATGACGGCGTGATGCCGCAGACGCTCGAAGCGCTTAGCCATGCCCAGGCGGCCAAGGTCCCGATCCTTGTCGCCGTCAACAAGTGCGACCATCCGGCGGCCAATCCGTTGAAGGTCCGCCAGCAGCTCCAGGAAAAGGGTCTCGTGCCCGACGACTGGGGTGGTGAAACGATCTACTGCGACGTCTCGGCGTTGACCAAGACCGGCATCGACAAGCTCCTTGAGATGATCGTGCTCCAGGCCGACCTGCTCGAGTTGAAGGCGAATCCCGACCGCAATGCCAAGGGCAACGTCATCGAGTCCGGTCTGGAACCCGGCGGACCGACCGCGACCGTCCTTGTCCGAAAGGGCACGCTGCGCGTCGGTGACATCGTTCTCTGCGACCATTTCTACGGCCGCGTCCGCGCCCTGATCAACGAGGACGGCCAGCGCATGAAGGAAGCGGGTCCGTCCCACGCGGTGAAGGTGCTCGGATTGAACGGCGTTCCGGACGCCGGCATCGGCTTCAGCGTCGTCGACGACGAACGCGCCGCCCGCGACCTCGCCGAAGAGCGCGAGTTCAAAGCCAGGGAAGAATCCCAGCAGGGCCGCAGCTCAAGGGTCACTCTCGAGAACCTTTTCCAGACCATCGCCGCCGAGGACAACAAGGTTCTCAAGCTCATCGTCAAGGCGGACACCCAGGGTTCGGCCGAGGCCATCGTCGAAGCGCTGCGGAAGATCGAGACCAACAAGGTCAAGCTCGAGATCATCCACGACGCCGTCGGCACCGTGACCGAATCGGATGTCATCCTCGCGTCCGCCTCGAAGGCCGTCGTGCTCGGGTTCCATACCCGCATCGACAACGGCGTCTCCGAGGTCGCCAAGCGTGAAGGCGTCCAGGTCAAACTCTACTCGATCATTTACGAGCTCATCGACCAGGTGAAGGAATCGATGGCCGGCCTGCTCGATCCGCTGCTCCGCGAAGTCGTGGTTGGATCCGCCGAGGTCAGGAAGGTGTTCGCCCTTTCGAAGGGTGGCGCGGTCGCCGGTTGCGCCGTCACCTCTGGTCGTATCGTCCGCGGCAAGGTCCGCGTCATGCGCAAGAAGGGGCTCATCTACGAGGGTGTCACCCAGACGCTTCGCCGCTTCCAGGACGAGGTGAACGAAGTGCGCGCCGGCATGGAATGCGGCATCCGCATCGAAGGCTTCGACGACTTCCAGGAAGGCGACGTCATCGAGACCTGCACGGTAGAGAAGATCGCCCAGAAACTCTGAGCCGGGACTTTTTCCGGGAACGCACGCCGCCGGTTCTCCGGCGGCGTTGCCCTTCCGGGAATCCTCCCTACATTGCCCCCGCCATGTCTGTCCGCACCGAACGAATTGAAGAGCTGCTCCTCCGGGAACTCAGCGAGATCATCCGCCGCGAATTCTCCGTCGCCGAAGTGGGCCTTCTGAACATCAACCGCGTGAAGGTCGCGCGCGATCTCCAGCAGGCGCTGGTGTTCGTCGGCTGCATCGGCAGCGCGGGCCAGAAAAAAAAGGCCGCCCTCCAGCTCGAAGAACGCCGCAAGGACATCCAGGCCGACCTCGGCCGGAGCGTCGTCCTGCGGTTCACGCCGGTGCTGAAGTTCCTCATCGACGAGTCCGTCGAGAAGGGCAACCGGGTTCTGGAAATCCTCAACGAACTCGAGGAGACGAAGCCGCCCGCGGATAAATGAAGGAACAACCGAAAGTAGTCGGGCAGATCCTTGAAACGATCCGCCAGCACCGGACCTTCTGCGTCGTCGGACACATCCGGCCGGACGGCGACTGCATCGGCTCCACCCTCGCCTTGACGCTCGCCCTTCGGGCCGAGGGCAAGGATGTCGTCTGCTGGAACCAGGATCTGGTCCCGGAGAAGCTGAAGTTTTTGGACCCGGAACGCGTCGTTCAAAGGCCAAGGTCCGGACAACGGTTCGACTGCGTCATCGCCGTCGATTCCGCCAGTTGGGAACGAATCGGGACCGCCGCCGAGGACTTGGCCGACAGGAAGGTCCTGATCAACGTCGACCACCACACCAGCAACACCAGTTACGGCGACATCAACTGGATCTCCGCCAAGGAAGCCTCCTCCGGTGAACTCGTCACCAAGCTCATCCGTTGGGCCGGCTGGAAGCTCACGCCGCAGATCGCCAACTGCCTTTTCGCCGCCGTCTCCACCGATACTGGTTCCTTCCAATACGGCAGCACCAAGCCCGAGACCTTCGAGACCGCGGCCGATCTGGTCGAGGCCGGTGCCGACCTCGGCGCCGTCTGCCAGGAGGTCTACCATTCGCACCCGCTCTCCCGCGTGCGGCTGCTGCGGCACCTCTATTCCAAGTTCAAGCTCACCGCCAACGACCGCATCGCCTACTGCTGGCTGCGGAAGCGCGACTTCTCCCGCGCCGGCGCGGAACGCGAGGAAGCCGAGGGGCTCATAGACAAGCTCCGCGAGATGGAGCCCGTCATCGCCGCGTGCATCTTCGAGGAGATGGAGCCCGAGCTGACCCGGATCAGCTTCCGCTCGAAGGACGACCGCATCGACGTCAACGCCGTGGCCCAACAGTGCGGCGGCGGCGGCCACAAGTCCGCCGCCGGAGCCCGCGTCGAAGGAACGCAGTTGGCCGTTCAACGCCGGGTCGTCGCCGTCCTGCGGCGCACGCTCAAGGCCGGATTGAAGAAGGGCTGAGGATTCAACCGCAGAAGACACAGAATGAAAACAGATCTGGATCATCGCCGGGGCGAGTCCCTAGAACGGCGTCCCTCAAGCCTTTCCAAGTGTCTTCCACGATGAACGTCTTATGGCACCTTGGATTCCAGACGGTCTCACCGAGTTCGAGAGAGCAGTTCTCTCCCTCTTGATTGACCGTCCCGGCAACTTTTATGCAGTGCTGCGTCACCAGCTTTCGTTCGCTTCAGTGGAAGAGCGTGAGCTTACTGGCGTTGGCTTCTCTCGCCGCTTCATCATCCCAAGCAAAGCTCCGATTCGGCGGGATCTGCCGAATTTTGACTTAATGGACATTGAAGCCAACCATCCACAGCTTGAACACTCGACGGCCATAATGCTCTGTGTCCGCGACGGTGTCGCTTCATTCCTTGAAGGTGTCACATG
>JAYUUX010000527.1:0-6155 GCA_043754645.1 Verrucomicrobiales bacterium
AGGGCGGCCAGGCCTACGGCGCGACCGACGAACTCGGCTATCGCGCGGTGGAGAACAAGGTCCACATCCATGACCTGCACGCGACCGTGCTGCACCTGCTCGGCTTCAACCACGAGAAGCTCACCTACCGCTTCCAAGGCCGCGACTTCCGCCTGACCGACGTGTCCGGCGAAGTGGTGGAAAAGATGATCGCGTAACGATTCCCGAGGACGATTCTTCTATGCGCTATTGGATCAGGGTTCAAAACGGAGAGGAGAAACTCGTGACCTTCGAAAGTCTTCGGAGCCTTCCCGACGACCAGCTTGTGAGGCGCGACGGAGAAACCGGTTGGGTGCCTGTTGGTGAGATCTTGGAAAAGGCTGATTCATCCAGTGCCGCAGCGCTCACCGAGCGAGACATCGCTGAACTCGACGAGAAACACGGCCGACGAATGGGTCATGTCAAATCTCCAGCGCTGAAGCTGCTCAATGAAGTTGTCTGGGAAGCGGGGTCGGTAGTTGAAGTGATCTGGAAACCAATTGCCGTGGTCGTTAAAATCGTTGCCGCGGTTGCTGTGGTTGGTCTGATCCTTAGCTTGTTGGGAGCGGCACTGGGCTTAGTCGGGTGGCAAGTCCGCGAATACCTTCGAACGGGGCTGTGGCCGTCACGGTCGATTCTCTGGGCAATGGAGAACTACAAGGTTGTGGATCCAAACTGGCAAACTGATCCTAAATCGTGGAAGGGAGCACTCAAGTTAGCCGGCGAAATCCCTCTATCGTTATTTCTGTTTGTCGTTGCAGCCTTCATTGTTGCTTGGGTGCTCGATGATCGATCGTCCAAGAAACCTCGAGCGTGAGTTGCCGTGGCCTTCCGCGCGATTGCGAGCGATGGCTAAGGAGTTTTCGTAACGCTCACTACAGTCGAACGACGGCTCTTAATCCCGCCCAATCTAAGGGGCTTTAGTTACCGGTTTAAGGGTGGCTTCTGAGATCGTCGATGTTGCAATCAAAGAGGGATCGCGAAGACGTAGCCTCGCAAGCTCGGTGCATGATCCCCAATTTTTCTCCAATGAATCCCGCGAAAAAGGCTCTGCACCTCAGGAAGACGCTTTGGAAACT
Source organism: Verrucomicrobiales bacterium (assembly GCA_043754645.1). Lineage (GTDB taxonomy): Bacteria > Verrucomicrobiota > Verrucomicrobiia > Limisphaerales > CANJSG01 > CANJSG01. The sequence continues at coordinate 1,098 of JAYUUX010000527.1, forward strand.
CGCCTATGCTAAACAAGCGGTCGGCCAAGTTCTCAAAACGTGCGACATCTACGAGAAATACGTCTCGAACGATCGCCACCCGCTGCATATCCCACTGCTCTGCTCGATCTGTGTCACATACGCTCGGCCGTTTACCGACAACGGTGGAGTTGGAATGATCTCCGAAAAGTTCACCAGGCACAGTCGTCCAGAACTACAGGCGACACATGACACTCTATGGGCCGCGCGAATGCACTTCTACGCACACTCTGACGCCACACTTGAGGTGGATTCGGAGCACAGCGGAGACCACCCGCTCCAGCAACTCGCGATATTGGTTTCACGCAGTTCAACTCCAGACGGCGAGGAGTTGTCTTTCGGATATGATCTTTCTGAAGTTCGATTTCGCGAGATCATGGTTTCTCAGGTGAGGGTGCTCTGTGAGGAGCTTATTGGCCGGCTGGATCAGGACTTAAGTTCAACTCTAGAGCAGCTCTTCGTGGACAGCTCCCAAGAGCTCCTCCGACTCATGGACGAGGCGAAATCTGACCGGATTCGGATACCTCTCGACCTATAACCTTTGGCCTCTCGCAGGCCGATGGTGCCAATCGCAAAGTGTAACGCGCCTACATCTCTCCAAAACCACGTGCTGGGAGGGCGATGGAACACCAACTAGGCCTCACCCCATCACAAACTCCGCATACAGCCGGGCGTAGGCGCCGTTGGCGGCAAACCAACGCACGCCGTCCGAAGTGGTTCCATTTTGCGGTGGAGGCGCCTTTACGCCTGACACTCGGCCGGCGTTGGGATACTTGTCTCCCATGAGTTTTACCGAGGTGCTACGGGAGCTGCCGAGTTTGACTCTCCAGCAACGGCAGGAGCTGATCCGTCGTGCGATCGACTTGGACGACGCGCCGTTGTCATCACACGACGAGGCTCTGATCGCGCAAAGGTTGGCTGATCACGAGCGTGATCCTTCCTCTGCCATTTCGTTGGATGCCATGAACGCCCGGCTCCGCTCCCGGTTCCAGAAATGAGCTGGCGGGTGGAGTATTGGCTTCCGAAAAGACCACGCGCTGGTAAGGCGACGGCTCCCGCCGAGCCGCCCAAGAGTTAGCTGAAGATTCTCAAGCTTCGGCGGCAACGCTTTCGTCGTCCAATAGCCCCAAGCTTCCCTCGGGAGTCGTGCTTGCACTAACACGCATTCGAGGCGGCTCGGCGGGAGCCTTCGCCCTACCTCGGCCGTAGGCCGGGCATCCCTGCCCGGCCAGTGGGTGCTCCTAAACTCGATCCGCGCATGAGCACCTCCTCGCCGGGCGCGGGCGCCTGGCCTACGGACCTTCACCCCTTCACAAACTCCGCATACAGCCGGGCGTAGGCGCCGTTGGCGGCGATGAGCTGGTCGTGGGTGCCGCGTTCGAGGATCTCGCCGTGGCCGAGCACGAGGATCTGGTGTGCGTGCCGCACGGTGCTGAGGCGGTGGGCGATGACGAAGCTGGTCCGGCGCTCGAAGAGTTTCTCCAACGCATGCTGGATGACGGCCTCGGTCTGGGGGTCCACCGCGCTGGTGGCTTCGTCGAGGATGAGAATGCGCGGACGCGCGACCATCGCGCGGGTGAAACAGATCAGCTGGCGTTCGCCCGCACTGAAGTTGGCCCCGCGCTCGGAGACCTTGGTCTGATAACCCTCCTTCAATCGCAGGATGATCTCGTGCGTGCCGAGCGTCTTGGCCGAGTCGAAGACTTCGTCGTCCGTGGCGTCGACGCGGCCGAACTTCAGGTTCTCCAGGATCGTGCCGGTGAACAGGAAATTGTCCTGCGTCACGATGCCGATCTGTTCGTGGAGCGATTCGATGGTGGCGTCTGCGAGGTCGAGTCCGTCCATCGTGATGCGTCCGCGCTGGGGTTCGTAGAAGCGGCTGATGAGGCTGATGACGCTGGTCTTGCCCGAGCCCGTGGCGCCGACGAGCGCGACGGTTTCGCCCGGTTTGGCCTCGAAGGAGACGTTCTTCAACACCCACTGGTCCACCGGCGTGGAGTCGTAGCGGAACGATACGTCGTGGAACTCGATGTGGCCGCGCACGGGCGGCAGCGGCGTGGCGTTGGGTCGGTTGTGGACCTGCGGCGGTGTGTCGAGCAGGCCGAAGATGCGTTCCGCACTGGCGGCGGTGGAGAGGACGGCGTTGTAGAGATCGCCCATCGTCTGGATGGGACCGAAGAACATCCCGAGATAGAGGATGAAGGCGGCGAGTTCGCCCACGGTGATCTCATGGCGCAACGCCAGGCTGCCGCCGTAGCCGAGGATGATGGCCATGCCCAAGCCGGACAGGAGCCCGACGAACGGCATGTAGGTGTGGAAAATTCGCGCGGCCACGAGCACGCGCCGGCCGTATTCGTCGCCGAGCTGCTGGAAGCGCGTGAGATTTTCCTCCTCGCGGGCGAAGGCCTGGACGACGCGCACGCCGGAGATGCTTTCCGCGGCGGCGGCGGTGAGCTTGGAACTCTGTTCCCGCATCTTGCGGTAAGCGGCCATGCCCTTCACGTGGAAGATGCGCGTGGCGATGGCCAGCGGCGGGATCACGAGGCTGACGGCGAGGCACAGCCGCCAGTCGTAGCGCAGCATCAGGATGAACACGCCGACGAGCGTGAGTCCGCTGGCGAGGAGCTGGTTCGCGCCCCAGGTGAGGATGCGGTCGAGCGATTCGATGTCGGTGTCGGCGCGGTTGATGATCCGGCCCTGGTGGGTCTTGTCGAAGTAGTTGAGGGAAAGTTTCTGGATGTGCTCGAAGACGGCCATGCGGAGGTCGTTCATCGCGCCTTGGCCGACACGGATCGCGCTCTTCACCTGCGCGACGGACAGTCCCCAGCCGATCAGGAGATTGCCGAGGTAGATGGCGCTGACGACGAGGATGCCGTGCATGGCAGCATCGGTCGACGTGCCCTTGGCGAGGAAGCGGTCGATGCCGATCTGGATGAACTTCGGTCCGAGCAACGCCGAGGCCGTGGCCAATACGGTGAGGACGAGATTGAGCGCGAGCGTGCGCCGGTAAGGCCGCACGTAGCCGAGCAAACGTCGGAAGGTCCCCGCGCTCATGCGGCTTTGCTGGAACTCTTCTTCCAACTTGATGTCGTCTTCGGAGGCCATGGTCAGGCGTTTCCTCCCTGCTGGCCGTGGAAGATGGCTTTGAGCGCGTCGCTTCGTTCCAGCATTTCCTCCGTTTTGCCGAATTCGAGCAACCGGCCCTTCTCCATCACAGCGACCTTATCCGCGTGGCGGACGGTGCTGAGGCGGTGGGCGATGACAAAGGTCGTCCGGCCTTGGCTCAGCTTCTCCATCGCTTCGCGGATGGCGCGTTCGGTGTGTGAATCGACGGCCGCCGTTGCGTCGTCGAGAATCAGAATGCGCGGGTCGAGCAGGAAGGCGCGGGCGATGGCGAGGCGTTGCTTCTGGCCGCCGGAGAGCGACACGCCGCGTTCGCCGATGACCGTATCGTAGCCGCTTTCGAGTTCCTTGATGAACTCGTGCGCCTGCGCGGCTGTGGCGGCGGCTTCGATCTCGGCCCGCGTCGCGTCGGGGCGGCCGTAGGCGATGTTCTCGGCGACGGAGGCGCTGAAGAGAAACGTTTCCTGGAACACGATGCCGACGCTGCGGCGCAGTTCCGTCAGCGAGAGATCGCGAAGGTCGACGCCGTCCAAGAGAACCGAGCCCGAATCCGGATCGTAGAAGCGTGGGATTATCTGGACCAACGTCGTCTTGCCCGCGCCCGTCGCGCCGACGATCGCGACCGTCTCGCCGGCCTCTGCGATGAAGGAAATGTCCTCGAGGGCCTGAGTCGTGTGGGCCGGGCTCCCGGGTGTCAACCCTCCGCGCCCGGCCAGTTCACTTGGAGGTTCGATGTTGGGTGTTGGTTGTTCGGTGTTTTCCTGAGGAACACCATCTGGCCGGGCAAGGATGCCCGGCCTACGAGCTTCATAGCCGAAGCTCACGCCCTTGAACTCCACGCGTCCTTTTCCGGCCGGCATCGCCTTCTGACCGCTCACCACAGTGCGCGGTTCGTCGATGATCTCCATCAACCGCTCGGCGCTGGCGCTGGCGTTCTGGAGGATGTTGGTGAACTGGCCGATGGCACCCATGCGGTTGCCGATGGCCATGAGGTAGAAGACCACCTTCGCCAGATCGCCCACGGGGATTTCGCCCCGGATCACCATGCGTCCCCCGATCCAGAGGACGAGCGGCGTGCTCAGGCCGAAGATGAACTGCGCGAACGGCACGCGCGCGGCCCAGTAGTTCACCGTCTCCATGAGGTTGCCGAGGAACACGTCGCGTTTGCCTTTGAACTTGGCGATCTCCGCCTTCTCCTTGGCGAAGGCCTTCACCACGCGCACGCCGGCGATGTTTTCCTGGATCACCGTCGTCATGGCGGAATGCAGGTCGTGAACCTGTCGCCAACGCGGCTGGAGCTTGCTCGCGTAGAAGGCGATCAAGGCGATCGTCGGCACCATCGTCGCGAGCGTGAGCCAGCCGAGCTTCGGATGGACGAGGAAGATCAACGCCACCGTCGCCAGCAACGCCACGGCGATGTCGACGACGAGAAACAGGCAGGCGAAGAGGAAGTCCTGGAGCCGCCAGATGTCCGTGGTCGAGCGCGAGATGAGTTCGCCGGTGCTGGAACGGTCGTGGTAGCGGAAGCCGAGCCGCTGGATGGAATCGTAGACGGCGGCGCGAATGTCGTTGAGCGCGCGCTGCACGAGGCGGTTGCGGATTGGGCCGATCAACAGGCCGTTGCCCGCACGGATGGTTACGAGCGCGATGAACAAGAGCACGAACGGCTGCAACCCGGCGGGCACGCCGAACTCCGCGTTCAACCGCAGCTGCGTGATGGCGCTGCCGATGATCTGCGGCTGGGACATCTCGATGGAGATGTTGACCAGCAGCAGCCCCACGCTGGCCGCGACCGCACCGGGATAGCGCCGCAGGAACACGAGCACGCCCAGCAAGGGCCAGCGGCGTTTCTTGGTGACGGATGGATTGTCGGTGGCGGGTTGCAGGTTGCTTGGCGGCGCCGTTGGTTGCGGGCGA
>JAYUUX010000528.1:0-6424 GCA_043754645.1 Verrucomicrobiales bacterium
ACGTCGTGGCGCAGTTCGGAGCCGGTGGCCGGTCCCATGGGCGTGGCGACTTTCCGGGGACGGGTGGCGAACGACTCCGTGGCCTTGAAGACCATCAGCGAGGCGATCTCGCCGAGGAGCCTGCGGAACTCCGGCGGCTTGGTCTTCTTGTCGCGCAGCAGGGCGAGGTTGTGCTGCACGATCGGATGGGAAACGACGTGGACCGACCTCATGGCGGGTAAGTGGTTGGTTTGGGTGGCCGGCCTTACAGGGCCGTGGGCATGATGAAGTAGAGATAGCCCTTCTTCAGTTTCAGCGACTCGACGCCGAGATCGATCTTCAGGGTCTTCGTCTCGGTCTGGCCGAAAATCCGGAACAGGCTTCCGAGGTCGAACGGCGCGTGGAACTGGATGAGATTCGCGTCCGGGATGTTCGCGAGGGTCTTCGCCCTTTTCACGGCGGTGTCGAAATTGCCCAGCTCGTCGACGAACCCGAGTTCGAAGGCCTGGTTGCCGGTGAGGATGCGGCCGTCGGCAAACGACTCCCATGAGCCTGAGAGTTTCCGGCCTTCGGCACCGTTCAGTTCCGCGGCTTTGGAGCGGCCCGTGGCAACGACATTGGTGAAGGTGCCGTAGGTCTCCATGATCATGTTCATCACGATCTCGCGTTCCTCGGGAAGGATTTCGTCCTCCTTCTTCGAGCTGCTGAGCATGTCCTTCATCTTGCCGCTCTTGAAGACCTCCGCACGCACGCCGACCTTGTCCATCAAGCCGCGGTAGTTGTAGCCGGACATGATGACGCCGATGCTGCCGGTGATGGTGAGTTTGTTGGCCACGATCCAGCGGCACGGGGCGCTGATGTAGTAGCCGCCGGACGCGGCGACGGAACCCATCTGGGCGATGACAGGCTTTTTGGACTCCTTCTGGAACTTGGTGATGAGCTCGGCGATATCGTCGGACGGCATCACTTCGCCGCCCGGCGAATCCACGCGGAGGATCACCGCCTTCACGCGTTTCCGTTCCTTGGCGATCTCGAGCTGCTCCTTGACCAGTTCGACGATCCCGCGGCCGTGGCCGTCGATGCTTCCGCTCATGATGACTCCGCTGAGCTCGATGACGAGGATGTCATCGCCGGCGCTGTTGTCCTCGATGGTGTTCATGATGAGCCCATGGTGTCCGCCATGGCCGCTCATTGTCGCCGGGCCGGCGCCGATCATGGAACCGAGAAGAGAAAGGGCGAACACTCCCGCCACGACCACCACGAGAATGACGGTCAGGATGATCCAGCCCGTGGCTCCGCCCGAAGGACGTGGGGCCTCGGGCGACGGCGGCCGTTGGACCGGGCGCTGACGGATGATCGGCGGCAGTGCCGGCGGCGGAGGAGGAGGGGAGCTGGGCGGCGGAACATCGCTTTCCATAGTGCCGCGAGGCTAGTCCCCCCCTGTGGCGGCGGCAAGCGGCCGCATCGGCTTTATGGTGTCGGCGGACGGCGGTTGCGGTGGCTATGCCGCGGCGGAGATTTCCAGGCCGGGTGTCGAGACGAACGACCTTCTCCAGCGTGCCGGCGTCATCCCTGTGGCGCGGCGGAAGTGCATGGAAAGGTGGCTCTGGTCGCAGAACCCGGTTTTTGCCGCGACATCGCTGACGGGCACGTTCGTTTGTCGGAGCATCGTGTCGGCCCTCACCAGCCGGCGGCGGAGCAGGAACGAATGGGGCGACTTCCCGGTGGCCAGCTTGAAGGCGCGGGCGAAGTGCCATGCGCTCAGTCCGGCCACGGCGGCCATTTCGCCGAGGGCCACCTGGTCCTCGAGCCGGCATTCGATGAATTCGATGACCCGGCGCAACTTGACCAGCGAAAGCGGGCGCGGGTCAAACCGCTCGGCCGGGTCGCCGCCCGTGGCGCAACGCACGAGTTGCGCCGCCAGCCGGGTTCCGAGGAGTGCCGCTCGTCCGGGGTTGCCGGCATCCTGGAGCTGCGCTTCGTCGTGGAGCGATTTGATGAGCGCCGAGATGATCTCATCCTTGAAGCAGCACCGGGGCACAAGAGATTCCACAAGACCCAGTCCGTCGGATCCGAGCGCCTGGGCCACGAATTGGGGAGTCAGCCAAACGTTGATATACCAGGCCGGGCAGTCGAACGACGACGAGAAGGGGACCCCTGCGGGAATGAAGGAGACATGCCCGGGCATCGCGGTTGCCGGCTGGTTCCGGCCTCCGACGCGCCAATTCACTGCAATGGGCTCGCCGAGCGTGAGCGAAACAACATGGGACTCGAGCACGACGTCGTCGCCCTTCCACCCGCCGTGGCGCATCTCCTCAAGCTGAATCCCTTCCCAAGTGCCGCCGGAGCTGGACACGACGGGGGTCTCCCTCGGGCGAGCTACGTTTTTTCCGGACCGGACATCGATCAGATTGATTTTCTCGGTAGTCACCTGGTGCAGAAGACACCCCATGGCGATGGCCGTTACGAATTCTGTGCGCCGAAGTGGAACTCCGCAGCACAAACCTCCTTATTGCGGTGCGCATTACGGATCTAGTTAGGAAAATTGCATGAAAATGTTTCTCGCAGTGCAGAATTTGCACAGACGGAGAGGTTTTGGTGCCGATAAAAGGCGGCCATAGGGGAGACCTGCGTGAGATCGTCATTTGGAGGCGTCGACGAAGGGATTCTGCCGCCGGTTCGATGTCGGGGCCCTTCCCCGTCGACTCGGCGGCGGCATCCGCCCAAACAGGCCGTTCAGAGCCTGGGGGTGTCGCCATCCGCGTCCACCGCTCCACCGAGCTCGGACACGCGCGTGCGCTTCCGGTCCCGGCAGGCTTCGACGGCTTTACGCAGCTTGTCGCGCAGGGACTGGTCGGCCGGGATGCCGCCTAGGAGGATGGTCGGCGTCGTGGCGTCGTCCGTGTTCAGCTTGAGATTGCCCACGCGGAAGAGGCGGAGGATGAACGGCTGCAGGAAGGTCGTGTCGCGAACCCGGTAAAGCTCCAGCTCCTCGGTCTTCTTCGAGAATACGCCGGTCGTGGTGCGGAGCCGCTCCGTTGTGATCTCCAAGGAGGTGTTCCTCCGCTGCAGCCAACGTCCGAGAGCCCAGGGAATGGGCAGGATCAGGAGGCAGCTCAGGTTCAGCCAGAAATCCACAGCGGCGGAAGGCGTGCCCTTCCAGATGGTTTCTTCGGGGGTGTCGCTCATGGTGGTAGACGACGCTCGTGTTCAGCTTTTCGCCAGCGTGAACTTCGGAGTCTGGCTGAGGAAGCGGACAGGATTCTCGTAGATCACCTTGTCGATCGCTCCGGCCGTCCATCCGCGGCGGCGCATTTCCAGGGCCGTGCGTGGAATGGCCAGAGGAACGCTTTCGCCCCAGTCGCAGGCGGAGTTCATCCACAGGCGGTCGCTGCCGTAAACGTCGAGGATGTCCACCGCGCGCGCCGGGGTGCATTTGCTGATCGGGTAGAGCGTCATGCCCGCCCAATGGCCGCGATCGAGCACGACCTTCACCGTGTGCTCCTCCACATGGTCGATGAGCACGCGCTCGGGTTTGATGCGGGAATCGTTCTTCAACACGTCGAGGATCAGCCGGGTGCCCTTTAGCTTGTCCTCCAGATGCGGCGTGTGGACGAGGATGAGCTGGTCGTGCCGGGCCGCGAGATCGACGTGCATCTCCAGCACCTGCATCTCGTTCCTCGAATTCTTGTTCAGTCCGATCTCGCCGATGCCCAACACGCCGGGCCGGTCGATGAACTCCGGGATGATCCCGATGACATCCTTCGCCAGTCCCACGTCCTCGGACTCCTTCGGATTGATGCAAAGCCAGGAGAAGTGCGGGAGGCCATACTTCGCGGCGCGGGCCGGTTCGTATTCCGTGAGTTGGCGGAAGTAGTCGCGGAAGCCGTCGACCGAAGAGCGGTCGTAACCCGCCCAGAAGGCCGGTTCGCACACGGCGGCGCAGCCGGCGGTGACCATGTCCTGATAGTCATCGGTCGTCCGGCTGACCATGTGGCCATGGGGTTCGATGTAGCGCATGGGCAACAGCCTATCGGAAGAGTGCCGCGAGCGGTAGTGGCTGGATTCAACCGCAGACTTCCGGGGCATTGCCGGCCGTTCAACGCGCGCGCAGGACCTGGCCAAGCACAGAGGCGAGCGTCCTTCGCAACAGAAAGACCGAGCCCGCCGCGATGGACACGCCCAGCACGAGACTGCGCAGCGCCCAGTCGACTCCCATGGTCCTGGGCGTTCCGTCGGCCATGGTCCGGAAGAGGTTTTCCACCAGCAATCCGGCGAAGACGAAGCCTCCCAGGACGGCCAACGAACGCAGCATGACGGCGGGAGACGGGATGAGGAACTGCCGGCGAAGTTTGGCGAGGGCGTGCTGGTGTTCGGCTTCGAGTTCGCGGCGCCGTTGGGCGATCTCAACCGGCAGGAGCCGTGGAAGCGCCTCCGGAAGCGTCGCCAGCAACCTCTCCTTGAATCCAGCGGGGACCAGCGCGGCGTGGGCCCGGTCGATGAGATGGCCGTCAAGATCGTTGAGAACCACGGAATACCCGCGGCACTCCTGGCAACTATCGAGGTGGTCGCGGACTTCGGCGGCGGCCGAAACATCGAAGCCTCCGTCCAGCAGTTCGACGAGGCGGATCTGGCAAGCGTCACAGTTCATGGGGCGACTCCTGTGGTTGAAAAAGTTTCGGCGGGGCATTTCGTGTTCGACAGGCGGACCAGTTCACGCCGCGCCCGGAACAGATGGGTCTTCACCGTTCCCATGGGCAGGCCAAGCAAGGCGGCTGTTTCCTCGTAGGACTTCTGCTCCAGGTAGAACAGCTCGAGCACTCGCCGGAAATGCTCGGGCAGTTTTGCCAGGCTGGATTCGATGTCGTCGGTGGCACCGGCTTCGAGGCACCCCGGCGCAGCCAGCGAACCCGCCAGATCCTCCGATTCCGGCGCGTCCAGCGGCACGGCCTGCTTCCGCGAAGAACGTTTCAGCTCGGTCAGGCAGGCGTTGCGGGTGATCGTGTAGATCCAGGTCGAAAGCGACGCGGTGCCATTGTATCCGGGCAACGCTTTCCAAACCCGCAGGAAAGCCTCCTGGGCCAGGTCGGCGGCCGTGGCGTGGTTCCGCGTCAGGCTGAGCGCGAGGTGGAATACCTTCTCTTGGAACCGGTCCACGATGCGTTCGAAAGCCTCCCGCAAGCGGTGGGCTTCGAGCAGTTCGTGGATGTTGGATTCGTCGGTCATCGGTTTCACCAAGGCGGCCTCGCCGCTCGGGCATCCATGGTCATACTGCGGAGGCGCCCGAATTGTTTCAAAGACTTGTCCGGACTTCGCTGAAACAATTTCCCGTATGCCCGAGTAGGAATCACCACATGAAAACGCCGCTCTTGAACCGCTTCTTCCACATTTTTTCCGCTCTCGCGCTCCTCGGGACACTCTCCCCGTCCTTCGCCGCCGATGACGCGACCAACGCCACGGCGACGATCATCTCCCAAGCTGGGGCGGGCGCTGGATCGAATCCCGGCGCCATGTTCTGGGCCATGGTCTTGGCGGCCGTCGTCCTCGGCACCGGCATTCCGCTGCTGGCCATCTGGTGCGAGTTCAAGAAGCGCCAGAGACTGGTGGAGGTCTGCCATCAGGAACGCATGTCGGCTTTGGATAAAGGCATCGAACTCCCGCCCTTCCCGAGCGAACCGTTCCGTCAGTCGGAAGAATCCTCCGACTGCGGCGGTTCTGGCACCGGCCTGAAAGCCGGGCTGATCTGGCTCGGCATCGGGCTCGGCGCGATCTTCTTTCTGGAAAAGATGGCCGCCATCCCGATCGGCATCGGCGTGGCCTACCTGCTCTACTACGCCATCGAAGGCCGCAAACGCTCGGGCCGGGAGCGGCCGACCAGATAACCGGCGGCGTGGGTCGGCTGCTGGAGATCAACTGTTCCGCGACTCGACCTTCCACCCGTCACCCAGCAGGGGCACCGAGGCGCACGCAGGCCCCCCATCCTTGGCGACCGCATGAACACGGGCGACCAATGTTCCTCCGGATTTGGCGGCGTAGGCGATCTGCGCCTCGGTCACCGTGCGAAGGTGGATCTTCATCCGGCGAAACATCGCGCGCTGGCCGGCGCGTTCGCCGGACCAGCTCAGGTAGAAGAACCGTTCGCCCCGTTTGCCGTGGACGGCCGGGCCGGAGAAGTCCAGCGAACCATCGGCTGCGGTCTTCGCGATGATCTCCGTTGTCCACTTCAACGAATTATTTGCTGCGGACGTCCCTGTTTCGTGGCCGTCCTTGGTCTGCAATGTCGCTCGGATGTCGGTTCGCCCGTCGCATCCATCGAACCGATTGGGTGGCAGACTTTCGCAGACTAAGGAACCGCTGAATAAAGGACTGGCTCGAGGCGGGCTTGGTTTTCCGAGGGTCTGGCGGTCAGGACGGAGGATGTTTTTCGGCGGCGAGCGGGCCTTGA
>JAYUUX010000529.1:0-12028 GCA_043754645.1 Verrucomicrobiales bacterium
CCCAGGAGGGGATCCGCCTGGCGAACGAGTCGCTCGAACACCGGGTCGCCGAACGCACGGAACAGCTGGCCGCCGCGAACTCGCGCATGAGCGTCGAGATCACGGAGCGGCGCCGCATCGAGACGGAGCTCGAACGGGAACGCGCCTCGCTCGCGGTCCAGGTCGACGAGCGCACCCGGAGCCTGAGCGACGCGAACCGCCAGCTCGGCAAGGCGGCCAAGCACAAGGACGAGTTCCTCGCCAGCATGAGCCACGAGCTCCGGACCCCTCTCAACGCCGTGCTCGGTCTTTCCGAGGCCATGATCGACGAGGTCTACGGACCGGTCACCGAGCGCCAGCGGCATTCGCTCACGAACATCTCGGAAAGCGGCCGGCACCTCCTCTCGCTGATCAACGACATCCTCGACCTCTCGAAGATCGAGGCCGGCAAGATGAAGCTCGAGCCGGGTCTCGTGGAGATCCAGCCCCTCGTCGAGACGAGCATCCGTTTCGTGAAGGAGGCCGCGCAGAAGAAGAAGATCCGGATCCGGCACGAGCTCGCCCCCGACGTCGAGACCCTCGTCGCCGACGAACGCCGCATGAAGCAGATGCTCATCAACCTGCTCAGCAACGCGGTCAAGTTCACCCCGGAATCCGGCTCCATCTGCGTCGCGACACGCCTTGCCGGCGACGGAAACTCGGTCGAGTTCAGCGTCGCCGACACCGGCATCGGCATCGCGCCCGAGGATCTCGCGAAGCTCTTCCAGTCGTTCGTCCAGGTCGACAGCAGCCTCAGCCGCGAATACTCCGGCACCGGCCTCGGCCTCGCCCTGGTGCGGAAGATGGCCGAGATGCATGGCGGCACGGTGGGCGTCGCCAGCACTCCCGGCGAAGGCAGCCGCTTCAGCTTTACCTTGCCGCTCGATCCAACCTGGCTGGCGAACGACGAGGACGTCTCCACCCCCGCCACCGTTCCCACCCACATCGTCCGGCGCAATGGCTCCGGGAACACTCCTCCCGCCCCAGGCGCCCGGCGCGCGTTGCAGGTCCTGATCGCCGAGGACAACGAGATGAACGTCCTGACGATCCGTGACTACCTCATCAAAAACGGCTTCACCCTCACGGTAGCGCCCAACGGGGCCGAGGCTCTCCGCCTGGCCCGCGAGATCCGCCCCGACATCATCCTCATGGACGTCCAGATGCCCGTGATGGACGGCGTCGAGGCGACTCGGAAGATCCGCTCCGACCGGGACCTTTCGAGGATTCCCGTCATCATGCTCACCGCGCTGGCCATGGCCGGGGACCGCGAGCGGTGCCTCGATGCCGGGGCGGACGAATACGTCGCCAAGCCGTTCAGCCTGCGCGGCCTCGTCGAGACGATGCACCGGCAGTTGCGCGCAAACGGCGTCGAGATCCCCGGCCCGACCCCGGTTTGACCGCCCGTCAACAAAGCCCGCGCGTCTTCTGAAGTCCGGAATTGCCCCTGCCGATGGACTCGTTGGCATGTCCGTCACCAGCACGATCCTGATCGTCGACGATGAACCCCGTGGCAGGGAGACCCTCGAGGCGCTCCTAATTCCATTGGGGAATCGGCTGGAATTCGCCGGTTCAGGCGCGCAGGCCCTGCAACAGGCCGCCGCCTGCCAGCCGGACCTGGTCCTCCTCGACGTGATGATGCCGGACATGGACGGCTACGAGGTTTGCCGACGGCTGCGGGCCGATCCCCTGTTTGCCGAGGTGCCGGTCATCCTCGTCACCGCCCTCGACGACCGCGACTCCCGGCTGAGGGGCATCGAAGCCGGGGCCGACGATTTTCTGACCAAGCCCTACGACCGCATGGAACTCCGGGCCCGGGTGAAGACGGTGCTTCGCCTGAACCGCTATCGGCGGATCACGATCGAACGCCGGCGCGCCTCGCAGATCGCCGAGCAGTCGGCCGACGGGTTTGTCGTCGTCGATTCCGCGGGCCTTCTGCAATACGCGAACCGTCAGGCCCGGGTCTACCTCGGGCTGAACATGGACCTCGCGGACAATTCCCTCGGCAGCTTCCAGCGGGCGGTGGACCGGAACTACCAGCGGAAACCCGACGTCGGGTGGAACGAGTGGCACGACGCCAAGCTTCAGGTCGGCGCGGCGCGTTACCTCGTCCGTCCGGAGAACGACACCTCGGAGGCCTTCTGGCTGCGGGTTGAGACCCTATCCAACGACCCGCTCGACGGGGAGTTCCTCCAGCTGCGGGACGTCTCCGCGGAGATGAAGTCCCAGATGCAGTCGCTCCGGTTCGAGACCTTCGTCGCCCACAAGCTCCGCACCCCGCTGACCGGCCTCATCGGCTGTCTCCGGATGGCGCTCGACGACCTTCCCGCCGATACCAGCCCCGACGCGCTCGAGTTCCTCAAGATCAGCTACGATTCCGCCCAACGCCTCGAGAACGACATCAACGACGTGGCCGACTACATCCAGGCCCGGAAGGCCGGCGCGGGTTTGCACCGCTTCCCCGTCCGCGAAGTCGCACCGCTGCTCCACTCGGTCGCCGCTGATTTCCGGTTGAAGAACTTCAGGACGGAAACGGATCCGCAACTCGACATGGCGAACATCGGCCTGTCGGGCGACCAGCTCGGGCTGATCGCCCGCGAACTGCTCGAGAACTCCGTCAACTTCCATCCGGGCAGGCGGCCTTCCGTCCGCGCGGTCCTCGCCCCGAAAGGAACGGACCGCGTCTCCCTGCAGGTCATGGACGACGGCGTCACCCTCGCCCCGAACCAGCTGCTAAAGGCCTTCAGCCCCTACTACCAGGGCAGCCGGTTCGAGACCGGCGAACAGACAGGGATGGGACTCGGACTCTCGGTCGTGGGGGCGATCGTCGGAAACGCCGGCGGCCAATGCCATCTCGTCAACCGTGACCCGGGTCCCGGCGTCATCGCGGAAATCATCCTCCCAACCTCCAATGCATAACCCCGCCAAGGTCCTCATCGTCGAAGACGACGCCCGCAACCGCGACGTGCTCGACGCCCTGCTCGGAAACGCCGGTCTCGAGCTCTTCTTCGCGGTCAACGGTTCCGAGGGGATCGCGCTCGCGGGCCGGATCCTTCCCGACCTCGTGCTGCTTGACGTCATGCTGCCCGACAAGGACGGCTTCGAGATCTGCCGTGCGCTCCGGGCCATGCCGCAACTCGGCGAAGTCCCCATCGTCCTGCTCACGGCGCTCGACGACCGCGATTCGCGCATCGCCGGATTCGAGGCAGGCGCGGATGACTTCCTTTCCAAGCCCTACGACAAGATCGAGCTCAAGACCCGCATCCGGTCGATTCTCCGTTTGAACCGTTTCCGGCAGCTGATGAACGAGCGCGAGAAGTTCGCCGATGTCGTCAACTTCGCCCCGGACGGCCTGATCGTCTGCAACCTCGAAGGCGCCGTCTCGCTGGCCAATCCGGCGATGAAGAAGCTCCTGGGCTGGGACGAGATCCCGTGCGACCAGGCCCGGTTCGTCGGCGACTTCGTGCCAACGGCGCGGCGCGGCGACTTCAAGACGTGGGTCGAAAGCGTCGGCGCGTCGACGGCCGACCGGATGTTCCTCGACTGCGAGTTCATGACGCGTGACCAGAAGACGATCCCCGTCGAGCTCAGCGCCAGGCGCTTCCTCTGGAGCGGCGATCCGGCGATCCAGATCCACGTGCGCGACGTCTCGGACGCCAAGCTTCTCGAGGCGAAATTCCTCCGGTCCCAACGGCTTGAAAGCATCGGCACCCTCGCGGGCGGGATCGCCCACGACCTGAACAACGTCCTCACTCCGATCCTCGCGTCGGCCCGCCTCCTCAAGGACGATCTCGGCGACCATCCTTCGCGGCGTTGGATCGAGCTGATGGAGGCCAGCGCGCTCCGCGGCGCCGGAATCCTCCAGCAGATCCTGTCGTTCACCCGCGGCAGCAGCGAACAGCACGAGCTCCTCCGACTGAAGTATTTCATCGAGGAGATGCGCCGCATCGTCACCGAGACGTTTCCGAACGGCATCCAGTTCCGCTCCACCTTCAGCCCGGACCTCTCGATGATCCGCGGCGATCCGACGCAGATCCAGCAGGTGCTGATGAACCTCTGCGTCAACGCCCGCGACGCCATGCCGCAGGGCGGCGTGCTGCGCGTCGACATCATCAACCAGAAGATCGACGAGATCCTCGCGACCCAGTGGCCGCAGGCGAAGTCCGGCAGCTACGTCCGTCTCAGCGTCACCGACACGGGATGCGGCATTCCTCCCGAGCTCCGCGACAAGATCTTCGAACCGTTCTTCACGACGAAGCCCGTCGGCAAAGGAACGGGCCTCGGCCTCTCGACGGTCATCAACATCGCCAAGAACCACGGCGGATTCGTGACCATGGAAAGCGAGCAGGGACGCGGCACCTCGTTCCACGTCTTCTTCCCCGCGGTCGAGGTCGCCGGCGGCGCGTCGGACGCGAAGCGTGTAGTCCCCGAGATCCCGCGCGGCAACGGCGAACACATCCTGTTGGCCGAGGACGACGAGGCCATCTCCGAGATCATCCGGGCCACGCTCGACCGCGCCGGCTACCGCGTCAGTGTCGCCCACGACGGTGCGGAAGCCCTCGCCATCTACGCCCGGGAACAGTCGCGCATCCGGCTGGTCCTGGCGGATTCCACCATGCCGATCGTCGACGGCTACGCCCTCATCCGAGTGCTTCAACGGTTGAACAGCGCGGCCCGCGTGCTGGTGATGTGCGACACGCTCACGCAGATGCGCCTGTCGGATCTGCTGGAGGATTCCTCAGTCGGATTCCTGCTGAAGCCGTTCTCGGCCGAACAGCTGCTGCTGTCCGTTGCAGGGGAGCTCAGGTCGGGCCGGCGGTGCCAGCCGTTGGCGCTGGATCCGCAGGAGATTTCGATCCTGGATCTGCCGGCGTCGACGCTAGGCGCTTCTTTCGCCACACGTAGCGGAACATGATCGCCCGCAACGCGGCCGTCAGCGGGATGGCCAGCACGCCCCCGAGCACACCACCCAGAAGAGTCGTGCCCACGACCAGCGCCACGATGATGGTCAACGGGTGAAGTCCTACGCGGTCACCGATGATCTTTGGGGAGATCACGAAGCCTTCGATGGCGTTCACGACAGCGAAGATCGCCGGGATCAGGAGCACCCTCCAATCGCCGAACTGCACCGCCGCCAACGCGACCGCGGGAATCAGGCTGATCGTGATGCCCAGGTAGGGGATGATCCCCAGCATTCCCGCCATCACTCCGAGCAGGACCGCGTAGTTCAGTCCCAATGACAGAAACGCGACCGTCAACATGGCGCCCGAGCACATCGCCACAAGGACCTGCCCGCGGAAGAACACGATGAGGCTGTCGTTCACGGAGGTGAGGACGAAGACAACCTCCTCCTTCGCCTGAGATTCCCGGATCGGCAGGTAGTCGGTCCAAGTCGTCTGGATGCCCTTCTTCTCCATCAGGAAATAGAACGCGTAGACCGGCACCAGCGCGAGGCCGAGCACCCAGCCGAGCAGGGACGCGGCCCGCTTAGCCTTGTCGAGCACCCACGAGCCGACTTCCGGCAACACAGTCCCGACCCATTCGAGGGCCTTCTGGGTCATTTCCTGGGTCGACGCGGCCACGGTCGTCGGGGGCGTGTTGGTCGAGGGTCCGGTGATGCCGACGGTGTTGGTGGAAACCACGGGCGCGTGCCAGATGGTCTCGAGCTTCTTGTAATAGGGCGACGCCTCGGCCTTGCCCTGAAGCGTCTTCACGTAGCCCGGTGCCCGACGAACGAGATCGCCCGTTTCGACGACGATGCGCGGCACGACGGTCGCGAGCAGGCCCGCCACCAGCATCACGCCGATGAAGAAGACGAGGACGATCGACCGGGTCCGCGAAATCCTGCGTCGTTCAAAAAAGTCCACCAGCGGATCCAGCAGGTAGGCGATGACTCCGGCGATGGCCAACGGGAAGATCACCGGCGACAACCTGTCCACCAGCCAACCGAACCCCAGCAGCGCGCCAAAGATGAAGCCCCCGATGATGGCGATGGCCAGCGTCGTGACCCCGGCCCAGAGGATCCGGGTCTGTCGCGGGCTTGGGGGCGGGATGTTCATCGGTTGTTTTCCGGTTCGCTCAGCGGGCGTCCTTCGGCCGTGGATTTCATTGCCCGAGCTTCTTCGACTTCTCCGAAGCGGCGCGCACCGCGTTCATCAAGCCGGCGCGCACACCGGCTTTTTCAAGTTCATGCACCGCCTCGATCGTGGTGCCGCCCGGGCTGCAGACCATGTCCTTCAACGCACCGGGATGGATGCCGGTTTCGAGCACCATCTTGGCCGCGCCGAGAAGCGTCTGGGCCGCGAGCCGGGTGGCGATGTCGCGCGGAAGGCCGGCCGCAACAGCACCGTCGCTCAACGCCTCGATCATGATGAACCCGTAGGCGGGCCCGCTGCCGCTCAGCCCGGTGACGGCGTCAAGCAGCGGTTCCTTCACCTCGCACGCGATGCCGACGGCTTCAAGGAGCTTCGCGGCCAGCGCACCGTCTTCCTTGGTGGCCGACGTGCCGCGCGCAAAGGCCGAAGCGCCCGCACCGACCAGCGCCGGCGTGTTGGGCATCACGCGGATGACGCGCGTGCCTTCGGGTAGGAGGGCTTCGAGCTGTTCCAGCTTGATGCCCGCCGCGATGGAGACGACGAGGTGGCCCGGCTGGATGAACGGGCGGATCTCGGAAAGCAGTTCGGCGACCTGTCCCGGCTTGACCGCGATGAACAGCACCTTGGTTTGTTCGGTAACCTGCGCATTGGCGGTGGTGGTCACCGCGCCGGTGGCTTCGGTGAAGTGCGCCCGGGCGTCCGCGTTCACGTCGCTCGCGAGCACGCGAGCGGGCGACACGAGACCGGCCTTGATCAGGCCAAGGGCAAGGGCCGTCGCCATCTTGCCCGCACCGAGGAATCCGAGTGAAAGTTCCGACGCCATAGGGGCGGTTTCTAACAGGGGGCCTCCGGACGGCGGAAGCTTCAAATGGGTGGAAGGACGCGCGGCCTTTCCATCCGGTGAAACGACATCACTCGACCCGCCCCGCTGGACGGACGCCGCGGCCGATGCGCTTTGGATTGGAATCCCCGATATCGTCACGCATCTGGTCGGCCAAGGCCGTCAGCCTTGCGACCACGTCGGGATGAGCCGCCGCGAGGTCGTTCTTCTCGAAGGGATCCGCCTCCACGTTGAAGAGGCTTTGCTCGATGTTGCCGACGCCGTAAGTGCCCATCGCACCGTCCATGCCGACTTTGAGCGTCTGCCGGAAGGGATGCTTCAAGTGGAGCTTCCAAGGCCCGCTTCGCACGGCGTCCAGATGCTCGGTCCAGTAGATGAACTGCGTGTCCCGATGCGGCTTAGCGCCGGGTTTACCGAGCAGGAGCCCGCTCATGTCGCGCCCGTCGATCACTCGATCCTGCGGGACGGCGGCGCCGGCGAACGTCGCGAACGTCGGCAGCAGATCGATCGTGCCCGCGAGTTGGCGCGTAACGCGTCCGGCGGGAACCTTGCCCGGCCAGCGGACGACGCACGGCACCTTCACACCGCCGTCGAAGCTTGTGCCCTTGTCCTCGCGCAGCCCGGCCGAAGAACCGGCGTGGTTGCCGAAGACCGTCCACGGACCGTTGTCGGAGGTGAAGACGACCAGCGTGTTGTCGTCGAGGCCCTGCTTCTTGAGGGAAGCGAGGATCTGCCCGACCGACCAGTCGATCTCGTGGATCACATCGGCGTAGAGGCCCAGTCCGGTTTTCCCGGCGAACGCCTTCGATGCGAAGATCGGCACGTGCGGCATGCTGTGGGGCACGTAGAGGAAGAAGGGTTTGTCCTTGTTCCGCTCGATGAAGCCCACGGCCCGTTCCGTATACTTCTTGGTCAGCAACGACTGGTCGGGCATGAGCTCGATGACCTTCTCGTTTTCGTAGAGCGGCAGCGGCGGGAACTTCTTGTTCGTCGGATGATGTGGCCACATGTCGTTCGAGTAGGGCAGGCCGAACCATTCATCGAAGCCCTGCCGTGTCGGGAGAAACTGCGGCGCGTCGCCGAGGTGCCACTTCCCGTAGATGGCCGTGGCGTAACCGCGTGTCTTCAACACTTCGGCGATCGTCAGCTCGTTCGGGTTCAGTCCGACCTTCGACTGCGGGCCGAACGCGCCCTGAACTCCGACGCGGCCCGGATAGCACCCGGTGAGCAACGCCGCCCGCGACGCCGAGCAAACCGCCTGGCCGACGTAGAAATCCGTGAAGCGCATTCCTTCGCGCGCCATCCGGTCGATGTTCGGCGTGGGAGTCTTCGAGCCGTAGCAGCCGACGTCCCCGTAGCCGAGGTCGTCGCAGAAGATGACCACGATGTTGGGCGGACGCGGCTGCGTCGCGGGTTTCGGCGCCGCGCAGCCGGCCAGGAAGGCGGTGACGACAAATAGCGAAAAAGATCTCGGGAAGGACATAGGCGAGTGTCTGAAGGAAGCCCCGTTCCTCCTTCGCGATCAAGCCCCTCTGACGGCGATCCGATCAGCGTTGGCGGCGGATGCAGACGGCGACGTGCCGCGCCTCGGCGATGATGAACTTCTTTACCTCGACGGTCACAGTCGACGCCCCGAATTCTCCGAGGACGATTCCCGCAATCTCCTCGACCAGGGTTTCGAGCAGCTTCCAGCTCCGGCCCTCGCCGAGCTTCAACAGACGTTGGCTGACAGCGTAGTAGTTGATGGTGTGGTTCAGGTCGTCATCGGCGGCCGCGCGCCGGACATCGTGCTCCATGACGATCGTGAGCAGCAACCGCTGCGGACGGACGCGTTCCTCGTCGGGAACGCCGATGTGGTAGCGGACCTCGAGGTCCTGGATGGTGATGGTGTCCATGGTCGTCAGGTAGTCGGACCCGCGCTGCGGGTCCGAACCAGCCGCAGCGCGGCTGGCCCCACCTCGCGGGATCGGATCTCCTCCAAAAGCACGCGCGTAGGAGTGTTCAGGCGGAGCTTGAACGCATCGTCGAAGTTTACCCAACGGAAGTCCTGCGCCTCCTCGTTGAGGCGGACCTGCTGCACGCCGTGGGCGCGGCAGGTGTAGTTGAGCAGGAGGAAATGGGCGTCGCGGTAGAACTCCTTCGAGTGGATGCAGTCGTGGACCATGACGAACCGGATCCCGTCCACGTTGAGGTTCGTCTCCTCCAGGATCTCGCGGCGCAACGCCGTTTCGCTGGCCTCGCCCCATTAGATCTTGCCGCCGGGGATGCCCCACATGCCCGACCATTTCTGGGTCTGGACCATGAGAAGCTGGCCGGCGTCGTTGAAGATCGCCGCGCCGACGGTGGAGATCGGTATGTGGCCGGAAGCGGCGTGGCCGTTCGAATGGATGGCGGGCGTCAGCCGGAAGCGATGGCGTTCGAGGATGTCGCGAAGTTCGCCGAGGTGTTCGACGATCAGGTCGGGTTCGCTGGCGCGCAGTTGTTCGAGGCGGTTGTAGCCGGTGAGCACGGCGCACGAATGCACGCCGCCGTGCCGCGCGGTTTCGATGTCGTGCTGCATGTCTCCGATGAAGAGCGTCTCGGCGGGATGCAGGCCGTTCTCGGAAAGGATCTCGCCGATCTTCGTCCGCTTGTCGGCGACGCGGACGTAGGGCTTGTCGATGAACGGACCAAACCCGGAACTGCGCGCCTGCACCTCGTAGTGGTCCGGGTGGACCGTGCTCAGAAGGAACGTCCGGATGCCATGGGCCCGGCAGAATTCGAGGAAGTCCCGCGCGAACGGCAGCGCCACCACGCTGTCCTGGGCGAGCTTGAAGTGCCCGTGGAACCATTCCTCCAGCTGCTCCATCGGGACGAGGGGAAGGTAGCGGTCGTAGAATCCCTTGAACGGAAGGACGAACTCCGCGCGGAACTGTTCGAGCGTGATCTCCGGAATCCCGGCCTGGACGAAGCAGTGGTTCGACGCGCGCCAGACAGCCGGCAGGTCGTCCACCAGCGTGCCTGACCAGTCGAAGATGATGTTCCGAATCACCGGCGGACAGTAGGTGCGTGGAGAAGGCTCCACAAGTGGCCGGACGTTTTTCGCGGCATCCGGTCAGTCCGTCTCGCGCGGACGCATCATGACGACGTGATGCGGGGTCGGATTCTTGGCGATCATGTGTTGGGGAAGAACCCCGCGCCACGAGACGTTCGGATAGACCATGGAACCGCGCCCGAGGACGCTGCCGGGATTGAGCACCGCGTTGCAGCCGACTTCGGCGCCGTCACCGACGAGCGCGCCGAACTTCCGAAGGCCCGTGTCGAGCGGCAGGCCGTCCTTGTCCAGGAAGATGTTTCCCTTGGTCAGCTTGATGTTCGAGATCTTCACCCCGGCGCCGAGGTGGGCCCGGTGGCCGAGGATGGAATCGCCGACGTAGTTGAAGTGCGGGACGGCGGCCTCGTTGAAGAGGATCGAGTTCTTCAACTCGCAGGCGTTTCCGACCACGCAGTCGTCGCCGATGATGACGTTCTCGCGGATGTAGGCGCCGTGCCGGATCTCGCAATTCTTCCCGATCCAAGCCGGGCCTTTGATCATGGCGCCGTCTTCGACCACGGTTCCCTCGCCGATGTAGACTTCCTTGCCGATGTAGGCGCGGCCTTCGCACTTGTTGTTGAGGCCGGGACGGAGGTTGAGATTGAGGTAGTCCTTCAGCCGCTTCAGCGCGTCCCACGAATACTCCAGTCCCGCGAAAAGGCGTCCGTGTTCGGTCTCCGAGAGGGTGAAGAGGTCCGCCGGTGAATACATGGCCGGAGGTTAGAAAACCGCCGCGCGATTCGGCAACGCAAACCTTGCCGGAAGCTCCTCAAAACCGGTAAGGCGGCGTTGCTGCGCCGCTCCATCTTTCGTCCGGCAACGACGGTGCCGGACGGGAAGTCACGGCTGCGGAGCACCGCAGCCCCACCATTCGGAAAGCCTCACCCCGCCATCTCCGCGACCTTGGCCATGGCCGCGTCGTTCAGCTCCTGCGTGCGGGCCTCGCCGGAAGCCTCCGTGTAGCAGCGGAACTCGGGCGCATTGCCGGACGGACGCAGGTGAATGATCTCGCCGTTGGCGAAGGTCACACGGACGCCGTCGGTGCGGTTGATGGCGGTCACCTCTCCACCGGCCACGACGGACCCGAACGCGGCGACGAGAGCCGCCCGATCCTTCGCGTCGTCGCCGGTGGTGAAGCGCGCGAGAATGGCGGCGCTTTTCTCCACGGGACAGTTCTTCAGCAACCCGCTCGCGGTGTAGCGCGGCGGAAGCGTGGCCACGAGCTGGGAAAGCGTTTTGCCTTCGCGGCGGGCGAGGAGCAGCAGGCCGATGTGGACGATGGCCGCGTCGCGCGTGGGCAACTGCCGGAGCGTCCGGCCATCGCGGCTGACGGGGGAATTGAGCAGGAACCCGCCGTTGGCCTCGTAGCCGACGACGCAGGCTTTGCCGCGTTGGGAGGCGTCGAGCATCGACGATACGACGAAGGGCGAACCGATCTTCGTCCGCTTCACTTCACCGAACCACCCGCTCAGATCGACCGCGCTGTTGCAGCTGACCGGTGTGCTGACGAAATCGGCCCCAAGGAACTTCGCGCAGAGCACGCCCGCAACATCGCCGCGGATCCAGCGGCCGTGTTCGTCGCTGATGAGCGGCCGGTCGCTGTCGCCGTCTGCGGAGACGATCGAGTCGAACGCATGCTCCTTGGCCCATTGCGCAGCGAGCGCGACGTCCTCGGGCCGGATGGCTTCGGTATCGACCGGGATGAACGTCTCCGAGCGACCCAGCGGCGTCACGTCCGCACCCAGGCCGGCCAGGATCTGCACCATCACGTCGCGGGCCACCGCGGAATGCTGATACACCCCGAGCTTCAGACCCTTCAGGCAATCCTTCGGGAAGAAATTGAGATACCGCGCGACATAGGCTCCCACGGCGGCCGTTGCGATAGGACGCGACGGAATCGCGGCGGAGGCGAACGCGCCGTTCGCATCGAACAATCCGTCCGGCAGCTCGACGACTTGGCGGGTGATTCCCGCTTCGTCGTCCTTCAGCACCTCGCCGGCGCAC
>JAYUUX010000530.1:0-3913 GCA_043754645.1 Verrucomicrobiales bacterium
CCGCCACGCTCTCGAAGGAGATCGAGGCGCTGACCCACGAGTTCCAGAAGTCGCCAAAGATCGTGCAGATCGGGCGGCGCTCCAATCCCGCCGAGACCGTCACCCAGCTCGTCTATGAACTGCCTTCCGGCTCGCTCAAGCAGCCGTTGTTGACCCATCTGCTGAAAGACGAGGCCATGAACATGGTGCTCGTGTTCGTTCGTATGAAGCATGCGGCCGACCGTGTGGCTCGCCGTTTGGAACAGGCCGGGATCAAGACTGCCACGCTGCATTCCAACCGTTCCCAGAACCAGCGGCTCAAGGCGCTCAAGGATTTCAAGAACGGCGACGTGCGCGTGCTCGTGGCCACCGACATCGCCGCGCGCGGCATCGACGTCGACGGCATTTCGCACGTGGTGAACTTCGACTTCCCGATGCACTCGGAAGACTATGTTCATCGCATTGGACGCACTGGGCGCGCCAATGCCGTCGGTGATGCCATCAGCTTCGTGGCGCCGGACGACCATGCGGAACTGAGGGCGCTGGAGCGCTTCATCGGGCGCGGTCTCGTCCGCAAGAAAGCCGAGGGCTTCGACTACAACCAGCCGCCCCCGCCGCGGCTGCCCGAACCTGAACGGCAAGGGCAGGGCCAACGTGGGCAGCACGGATCATCTGGTCGACCGGTCAACGGGCCTCGCCCGCAACGCGGGGGACAGGGCCGGCGTTGGTGACCTGTGATTTGGGCCAGGTGGGCCGAGTCGCGCTGCGACTCGGTCCCCCGCCGCAAGGCAGTATCCATCCGAGGCTGGCGTTCCACTGAAGACGGGTTCCACTCTTCCGCTGCCATGTTCAGCAACATCGCCGCCTACAAGTTCGCGCCGTTGACCGATCTCGGACCGCTCCGGGGTCGGCTTCTCGTGTTTTGCAAAGGCATCGGGCTGCGGGGTTCCATCTTGCTGAGTCCCGAGGGCATCAACCTGTTCGTCGCGGGTTCGCCGCATGCGGTGGAGAAACTGGCTGTCGAACTGCGGGCCATTCCCGGGCTGGAGACGTTGGAAGTAAAGGTCAGTCCGAGCGACCACCAGCCGTTCAACCGCATGCTGGTCCGGCTCAAGAAGGAGATCATCGCCTTCGGAGTGGAAGGGATCGAGCCGGGACGCCGGACTTCACCCAAGCTTCCCGCCAAGTTGCTCAAGCAGTGGCTCGACGAAGGCCGACCGGTCACGCTGCTCGATACGCGCAACGACTACGAGGTCAAGCTCGGCACCTTTCGCAATGCTCTGCCCATCGGCGTGAAACAGTTCCGCGAGTTTCCCGCCGCCGTGCGCCAGTTGCCGGACACGATGAAGGAGCAGCCCATCGTCATGTTCTGCACGGGCGGCATCCGCTGCGAGAAGGCCGGGCCGTTCATGGAACGCGAGGGCTTCCGCAACATCTTCCAGCTCGAAGGCGGCATCCTGAAGTATTTCGAGGAATGCGGTTCGGCCCATTACGAAGGCGAGTGCTTCGTCTTCGACCAGCGCGTGGGCGTCGATCCCAGTCTGCGCGAGACGGGCAGCGACCAGTGCTTCGCGTGCCTTGTGCCGCTCACGGAAGAAGAGCAGAGGGACCCTCGCTTCGTTGCCGGTGTGTCGTGCCCGCACTGCTTCCGGACGCCGGAACAGGGCATGGCCGACACCATCGCCAAACGCCACGAAGCCATCCGGCGCGCCATCACGCCGCTTCCCGGTAGCGCGCCCTACGACAACTTTCGCCCGATCAACGTGCCGGAAGACTTCGACGGAAGAACTCTCGCGGAGGCGTTGCACGGAGTGGTTCCCCATATTCCGATCGAGGCCTGGCGCAGCGACTGCGGGAGCGGGTTGATCGTGGATTCATCGCGGAACCCGGCCGCCGACAGCCGCGTGGTCCGGGCGGGAGAACGCTTCTTCCGAAAGTATCCCGACGTGGTGGAGCCGGACGTGAACGGGGACATCCGCATCCTGCATGAGGACGCCGCGTTGATCGTGGTGAACAAACCCGCACCGCTGCCGATGCACGCTGCGGGACGCTTCAACCGCAACACGCTCCACCACATCCTCACGACGGCGTTCCATCCGGAGAAGCCGCGTCCCGCGCACCGCCTCGACGCGAACACCACGGGCGTGCTGGTCCTGACGCGCACGAGGCACTTTGCGGCGAAGGTGCAGCCGCAGTTCGCCAAAGGCGAAGTGAAGAAGGTCTACCTGGTCCGTGTGCAGGGAAGTCCTTCGACGGACGAATTCGCCTGCGACGCGCCGATCAGTGTGGAGCCCGGCGAAGTGGGTTCTCGCGAGATCGACCATGAGGACGGACTGCCGTCGCGCACCGAGTTTCGCGTGCTCACGCGCAACGCCAACGGCACCACGTTGCTCGAAGCGCGTCCGCTCACTGGCCGGACCAACCAGATCCGCGTCCACCTCTGGCATCTCGGACTGCCTGTCGTGGGCGATGCGGTCTATCTGCCGGGCGGAAAGCTCGGCGATGTGCAGACGCTGTCGGTTGGCGCGCCGCCACTTTGCCTGCATTCCTGGAAGATCACCTTCCGCCACCCCATCAGCCGGGAGTCGGTGACGTTTGAAGCGCCGGTGCCGGAGTGGGCGGATGCAGGATACGCCCAGTCATTGTCCCGGAGGGACTGAACACGAATAGCCGTGGGCGATAGCCCACGGTTTTGCAGGTGCAACTGTTGGACCCCGGCGGGGTCCAATCATCCCTGATACCTAGATACCGCAGGTTTCACCTGCGGCTATTCATGCTCGGCCTCTTCGAGGCCCGGGGCGAAGCGGGCTTTCATTGTTGGCATCAGCTGCCCGGGTCCGAATGCCCATTGAAGGTCCGAAACTGGTGGCGGCACCGTCGGGAATGGCCATTGGACGCGGAACGATGAGCGGACGGGTAATTGTTCTTCAGGTTCTCGTCTTGCTGGGTGCGTTGCAGGCATTGAACGCGGCGTCCTTTGAGGCGTCGGATCTTCCCAGACGCAAGCAAGGCGAAGTCTCGGGTTCACCTGTTGCCTAGAAGGTGCGGACGCTGGAGCGCAAGGCGCGCGAGGAGATGCTCGTCACGGAGATCCTGGACGGAAACGTGCCCGACTCGTGGCGGCGTTTCGTCGAGGTGACGGTGACACGGACCAATGCGGGATCGGTGCATCGCCTGGCCATGTCGGTGGCGCTGGATTACCTGACGGTCGGAACCGATGCGGACAGCTGGTTGACGCCGTTGTCGCCGCAGGCGGCGGAGCGGATTGCCGACCGGCTGGGCTGCATGTTGCCGACGCGCCGGATGGTGGACGACATCTACGCCGCCGCGGCAATCAAGCTGGAGCCCCAGCCGATGACGCCGGGGCCGGAGATGACCACGGTTTCGGCGTTCCTCGCGCACGATGGACTCGTCCGCACGCAGCGGTTGGCATTGGCCGGTGGACCTCGGTTGGGAGCGTTGGTGGCCGGGCACAAGAAGGACGTGGTGCTGACACCGAGGTTGGCGACGTCGCCGGGAAAGGTGGCGATCTACGGCTGGCACCGCACCAACGGCCAAGCCATCCAACCGCTCGATCTCGGACACACCGACGCGTGGGTCGACTACAGCCATGGCATCCGGCTTGTTCGCCGCGCGATGACGCTCGACGGCGCGGCGACGACGGCCGACGCGATTCTGGCCGATCCGGCGAAGGCGTTTCTCCTGAGCGACGAAGGCGTGATCGCCTCGGCACGGTATGGGTCGAGCGTCTCGTCAGCAGCAACGCCCGGTCACGGGACCGGGCCTACAAGCTCCGCCGCTGTAGGCCGAGTGCCCCCACTCGGCGTCGTGTCCACGAACGGTTACGGTGAACGCAACGATGTCTTCACCATCAATCCGGGAGTGCGTGTCTGGATCAACCAGCCGGCCGAACCTGATCCGGTTAAACCTGTCC
>JAYUUX010000531.1:0-2735 GCA_043754645.1 Verrucomicrobiales bacterium
GGAAGGCGAGTGGATCCCCAACAAGTTCGGCGGCCGCGAGAACCTCGACGCCATCTCCTTCCTCCGGCACACGAACCATCTCGTCCACACGCAGCATCCCGGCGTCGTCACCATCGCCGAGGAAAGCACCGCCTGGCCCATGGTCAGCCGCCCGCCGTATCTGGGGGGACTCGGCTTCAGCCTCAAGTGGAACATGGGCTGGATGCACGACACGCTCGGCTACTTCAAACGCGAGCCCGTCTACCGCAAGCACCACCAGAACGACCTGACGTTCGCGATGCTCTACCACTTCCAGGAGAATTTCGTCCTGCCGCTCTCCCACGACGAGGTCGTCCACGGCAAGGCGTCGCTCCTCGGCCGCATGCCCGGCGACGACTGGCAGCGCTTCGCCAACCTCCGCACGCTCCTCGGCTACCAGTGGATGTTCCCCGGCAAGAAGCTGCTCTTCATGGGCTGCGAGATCGGCCAGACGGCGGAATGGAACCACAACTCCCAGCTCGACTGGTGGCTCCTCGAAGCCGGCCCCTACCACAAGGGTCTCCAGCAGTTCGTCGAGGATCTCAACCGGGTCTACCTGGCCGAACCCGCGCTGTGGGCCGCAGACTTCAAGCACGAGGGCTTCCAGTGGCTCGACTGCACCGACCACGAGCAAAGCGTTATGAGCTTCATCCGGCGCGGCGGTGGCGGAGCCGACATCGTCGTCATCCTGAACCTCACGCCCGTGCCCCGCGTGCCCTACCGCATCGGCCTGCCCAAGGCGGGATTCTGGAAGGAAGTCATCAACAGCGACTCCGCCGTCTACGCCGGCAGCAACCAGGGCAACGCCGGCGGCCTCACCGCGCAAGGCGCTCCCTGCCACGGGCAACCCTTCAGCGCCGAGTTCATCCTGCCCCCGCTCAGCATCAGCGTGTTCAAGGCGGAGGGCTAACTGATCGTGTGCCGGGCTCAGCGACTTGTTCCGCGTTGGAAAGGTCCCGAGTCGCGCCAGCAAATGATTCGGCGTCACAGTGGGGATCCTTCACGTAGATCCTACGCGGAAGCACCTTCGTATCCACCGGGCCGAAATCCCAATCCCGACGCAGCAGGTAACCGGCTTCGTTCGGATACTTGGAGGCGATATTGTAGTAGATGCGGCCTTTCAGATACTCCCTGAGTTCGGCTGGCAAGCTGGCGTCTTTCGACCGCAGACAAGCAGCGGCTACCTTGTTCTCCTCAAGCGCCGCTCGGAACCCGCCACGATCATGGCCCAGACCATATCCTCCGAGGAATGCTGCTGCCGCGAGTGCAAGGGCCAGTGCAGGAACAATGATGCGCTTCATAGGTAGTTCGCCTTCCTCAAATCGGTTTCCAAACCGTTGCAAGGTGGCTCGGGTAAACCTCGTGCTAGATACAAGAAGCTAGATTCAGCGCCTTCACTGTCGAGCCGGGTTTCGCGTTGCCATCGGCCGGCGGCCGCGTATCCAAGGCGCGGGGTTGGACGGGAAAAGGAGTTCGACCGGCCAACATCTCGAGAACCGAAACCATGAAGAGCCTCGTCGTCATCCTCGCCGCTTCGGTCGCCGTGTTGACCGGTTGCACCAGTTCCAGTCCGTCGTCCACCGCCAAGACGCGGCTGGTCTATCCCGATGGCCTCGTGCTCACCGGCACCAACCGTCTCGTCACTCCCACGAGCTACCGGCCGCCGGTGGACATCCGCATTGTGGCCAAGACGGACTTAACGAACCTCCGCATCGGCTACGCGGCGGACCAGGTCATCTTCAACTGGGAAAGGAACCCGAACGAACTCCGGATCAACGGCGGTCCCGCCGACCAGAAGCACAAGGCCGGTGCCGGCAGGATCCCAGCCAACCAGTTCGTTGCCATCCGCTGGGTGGTGAATCTCCGCAGCCAGCAGATCTTCGTCGACGGCCAGCTGCGCTATGAAGACGAGCTCACCCACGCAGCCTTGGATCGCCCGGTCTCCGTCTTCCCCGCCGTCGGTTCCACCGTGACCGTGATCAAGCTCGAGGTGACGCCGCTCAAGCCGAGAGACTGATAAGCCGGAACAATACAGTTCAAGGTAGGGCGGGCTTCCAGCCTGCCCCGTGCTGACCGTGGTTTCCGCACTGATCGAGGTCCTGATACGCCCGAATCATTTGGTTCCTTACCGGGAGCGTCTTGGGCAGGCAAGATGCACTACCCTACCTTGAAGCAGCCGCTTCGCGCCTTTCGGTCAACTGCATGATTCCGGATAAGGACGGCTCGCCCAGCCAGAACGGCTGTGAACAACTCCACCGGCGAGTCTCTTGCCAATCCGTCTTTCGCACCTGCGGTGCCGCGATCGGTGCCGACGACCGGCGCGCAGCCGGGACGATGCGGTTTACGGCAGGGCGGGCTTCCAGGCCTGCCCCGGGGCTGACCTGGGTTTCCGCAGCGACCAAGATCCTGATGCTCCCGCACCAAACGGTTCTGGGACCGAAAGGATTGTGGGGCCGACAGGCGAAGTGCGCTGTCCGGTCTCGCGGCAGCCTTCCGACGGCCCTGTTCCGACCAAGGTTTCCCTCGGCATCCCTTGACCGTTGGTCCTTCAAGAACGAGTCTCCACGTGCTCGTTCTCGTGGGGGCGCACCGGTTTCGACCCGATGGTGGCGCCAGAGGCGGCATGCCGAGGACGGTTCGTTGGCCTCGTTAAACCCCGAACCAAAAACATAAAAGCTAACGAAGAGTTGGCCCTCGCAGCCTAAGGCTGTGACGTT
>JAYUUX010000532.1:0-10117 GCA_043754645.1 Verrucomicrobiales bacterium
CCCAGAGCAGGATGGGAAACATGACGAGCGTGGGCAGCGTGGGCCAGTTGACCAGGCTGCCAATGAGGAAGAGGAAGAAGCCGGTGTATTGCGGATGGCGGATGCGGCGGTAGAGCCCTTCGCGGACGAGGCCGCCCTTCGCCCGATGCACCTGCCGCCATCCGAGCAGGGCGACGAGGCCGCCCAATGCCACCAAAGCGTTTCCGACCACGGTGAGAGCGACCGCTCCGTTTTCTCCCCAGCCGAAGAGATACGCCCACGCGTGTCCGTGGAAATGGTCGCTGGCGAACTCAGTCTTCCCGGTCAACCAGGCTAGGCCATACATCGTGATCGGCAGGCCATACATCTCCGCATAGAGCGCGACGACGAAGGCCTGGGCCAGCCCGAGTGAACGCCATTCGGTGCGGGTTCGCGGGCGTAGGACACCGTAGATGAATCCGCCGGCGAGAAGCAGATGGAACGCGACGAGCCACCAGTTGTGGTAGTCGATCCGAAAGACGGCGGACAGCCGATCAAGCATGGAGGACAGTAGAGGATGTCAGCTGAAAACAAAAACGCCGCCGGGGTTTCCGGCGGCGTCGTGAATTTCGGCGGCGGAGGCTTACCAGCTGACGGCGGACTTTTTGCCCTGCTTGCTGATCGTCTTCTCCTCCTCCCACACGGCGAGGCCGTCGCTGCTGGCGAGCGACATCTGGAACACGTAGGTGGACTCGCGGAGATTTCCCTGCGCGGCGCGGTTTTCGATGATCTTGCCGGAGAGCGTGTAGTCGGGGCGCGTGGCGATTTTCTTGGTGCCGAGGAATTCCTGTTCGCGTTTGGCTTCGGCCGCGAGCGGGTCTTCGGCGCCGCCGAGGCCGGCGGTGATGTCGGCGACGACCTTGCCGGTGCCGAGGAGGGCGACGCGGATCTTCTTCACGATCATGTCGGTGTCGATCTGGGTGCCGGTGCTGTTGACGATCCGGCTGATGGCCAGGACCGACTTGCCGTCGGGGCCGGAGGCCTTGAGCCTGCCGGGGTTGACCTGTTTCTCGATGAGGGAATTGATCATGGTCTCGGAGGCCATGTTCCAGTCCTGGATGTTGATCTGGCCGACGTTGCTGAGGGTGCGGTTGCCGGACGGATCGACGTAAGTGGCCTGCGGGGTGGAGGCGCATCCGACAAACAAGGCCGCACAGGAGGCGGCGACGAGGGAGGTGGAGAGGATACGGTTCATGGAATTCGTTTCGATTCGGTTACTTGGCGTTTTCGTAGAGCTTCAGGCGGAAATCCTTGGCGGCGGGGCTCGGCGCGATGCCGCTGATGAACATCGTTTCCCGGCCCTCGATCTGGCGCGTGACCGCGACCGCGGCCGGCCCTTCGACCAGGTTGCCGTTCAGGTCGAACCACTCCCACTTGTAGCTGAAGCGCTGGAGGCTGCGGGTCGTGTTCTGGAGCTCGGCCTGCACCTTGAGGAAACCGCCGGGCCCTTCGGTGGCGTTGACGCCGAGGATCTGCACCTTGCGGGCAAGGGAGGAATCGGTGATCACCCGTTTCTCGGCCACCATGTTGCGCTGGTAGGCTGGTTGGGCGGTCTCTGTGGAGTTGACGGTCGTGCGGCAGCCCGTGCCGGCAAGGCCGATCACGGCTGCGCACAGGGCGACGGGGAGGAGTTGGATCTTCATTTCAGCTTGATGACGTTGACCACGAGCGGAGTGCCCGGGCCGACGGACTTTACGAGGACAAGAGTGGTCGAATTCGGCTCCACGGCAACCCCGGTTTTCTGTCCGTTGGCGGCGGCGATATCGAGCTTGCTGTCGGCGGGAGTGGGGAAGGAGCAATACTGGAATTCCTTCGGCAGGGTCGTCCAGGTGCGGGTGTCGGCGATGTTGACGGCGGCCTGGGTGGCGGTGGTGGCGACCTTGGAGATGAGCCCGGCGATGGCGCCGCCGGAGTCCTCGGCGGCCTTGTTCACGAAGTAGGAGGCGGTGGCCTTGATCGTGGTGGAAAGAAGGGTCTTGGTGATGATGGACGGCAACTCGTCCTTGAAGGCCTGGCCGATGACGCCGTCCATGCTGGCGAGCGAGGTGGTCGTCTCGGTGGTTCCGCCGGCGGTGACGTTCAGGGCGGCGACGAAGGCGGGATCAAAAACCAGCTTCGGGAATGCCGCGCCGACATAGGGGACACGGCCCGAGCCGATGAAGAAGACGGGGATGTCCAGGCGGAACTGGTCGCGGGCGGGGGCGCTGCCGGTCTCGAAAACCACGTAGGTCCTGGGAGCCACCGGTTCGCCGTTGGCGGCCTTCTCGGCCACTGCGAGGTCGGCATCGATGTATTTGCTTTCGCCCGACAGGCCCTTCACACGTTCGAAGGACTTGCGGGCGCGTTCGAGATCGCTGCCGCCGGTGGCGAAGGTGAGGAAGTAGATGCCGTCGAGATACACGGGGAACGGATTCACGTAGTCGGCGTAGGCCTTGAGCGTGTCGAGCGGGGCGTAGTTGTCCTTGAGGAGGCCGCCGACCTTGGGATCGGCCTTGGCCTGTTCGACGCTGCGGCTCTCGTTCTTCTTCTCCGCGCCGGCTTTCCGGATTTCCTCCTCGTCCTTCTCGATGCGCTTCTTGTTGTTCTCGACCGCGTCCTGCTGGCGCTGGAATGCGCGGATGATTTCCGGGCGGGCCTTGTCGGACTGGCCGAGATGGAGGTAGTTCAACGCCTTGTAGGTGTTGACCATGACCTTGTCATAGTCGCGGCCCGTGTAGGGGAGGTTCGCCTGGTTGGAAAGGATCGCGCCGGTCTCGTTGGCGACGCTGGTCTTGGCCTTCTCGTCGTAGGCGTTGATCACGTCGTCCGCCTGCTGGAAAGCCGCGATGCTTTCAGGGATCTTTCCGGCTGCGCGAAGGGCCGTGGCCTGTTCGAGGCGGTAGATGAGGCCGTCCTTGCCGTCCTTGGCCTTGTCGGCTTTCTGGGTGAAATCGGCGGCGGCGGCGGCGTAGTTGCCGCTCTTCCAAAGGCTCTTCGTGTCCGCGGTCTTCTGCTCGTAGGTCTGGCAGCCGGTCAGGGCGGCCGCCGTGAGGGCGAGCGCGGCGAGACAGAGTTGGTGGGTGGTGGTTCTCATCAGGGATTGGTTTCTGTAGGACGGACTGTCGGAAACGACACGATCGGGATTGGAAGCCTACTTGCGGACGATGGCGCCTTCGGCGATGCCGCGGTCCTCGATGACTTCGCCCTTGGACATCTTGGGCAGGACATCGGTGATGCGGACCTTGCCGATTTCGACCTCTTCCTTGCCGAGCACTTCCTTGGTGTCGGGATCGATCAATTCCTTGCCGACGGCGAACACGCGCCAGACTTCGCCCTTCGCGACCCCGGAGCCTTCGCCGCGGTTTACGGTCACGGTCTTGTCGGACCTGGCGATGACCTTGGCGGGGAAGATCACGTCGGCGATCCGGGTGGCGGCCCATTCGGCGGAATCCCTGATGACCGTCCGGACCAGCGCATCGGTGGCCTCGGCGTCGTTGCCGGCTTCGTTCAAGGTCTGCTGCGCGTCGGTCGTGCTGATGGAATTCGCGGCGGACTCGAGGAGCTTGCCCGAGCTGGTCTCGTAGATCTTGGTGATGAGCGAGAGGCGGATGGTGCGTTTGGTGAGCGTCTTGTTGACGAGCTTCTGCACGAGGCGCTCGGTCTGGTCCTCGTAGTCGTCGACCGTCAGGACGGCGAGATACTTCGTGTCGGCAAGGTTGAAGCCCTTGGCCTTGTCGGGATTGAGGGCCTTGGCCTTGTCGTCGTCGGTGACCAGATCCTTGATGTCGCTGCGGGATACGATCTGGAATTTCCGCGTGGCGTTGAGCCGGTCGATGAACTGCTCGTTGAGCGACTGCGTCATCTGGTCGACGGAG
The DNA here is from genome assembly GCA_043754645.1 of Verrucomicrobiales bacterium. Lineage (GTDB taxonomy): Bacteria > Verrucomicrobiota > Verrucomicrobiia > Limisphaerales > CANJSG01 > CANJSG01. Next base: position 3,873 of record JAYUUX010000532.1, read on the forward strand.
AGCGTCTTGCCCGAGCGCGCGAGTTTTGCGGCGATGGCGGGGACGGCCTTCACGGGACCGACGCCGAGGGTTTCACGTTGGGCAAAGGCCGAGGTCGCGACGGCAATTGCGGCAACGGCGATAAGTGAACGGAGAAGTGTCTTCATGGAATGGGAAATCGGTTTCGGAGGAAGCGCCGGCTCAGTTCTTGTTCTTCACCTGGATGTTGGCGCCGTCGTAGAGGGACTTGCCCTTGATGTCGACCTTGTAGCCGCTCTGTTCGAGCATCTTGGCGAAGCCTTCGATCGCCTTCACCTCCGCGTCGGTCAGTTTGCGGTCCTTCTCCAAGGCCTGCAGGAAGGCGACGTTGTCCTTCCACCGGGCGTAACCGGCTTCGCTGAGTTGCATGGTGAACCGGAGCTTCTGGCCGGGCATGGCGTTGATCATCTGTTCGATTGGACGGTAGCCCTCGCGGGTGATGCGGAGTTTGTTGAAGCCGGGCGGCAGCTTGATCGTCGCGGGCGTGGTGCCGAGAACGACCCCGTTTGCTTCGACCGTGGCGTCGGCGAGGAACACTTCGACGGACTCGGAACCCTTCGTGATCTTGCCGTCGGGACCGACTTGGAGATCAGGCAGCCGAAGCGGATTCTGCGTCAAATCGACCGGGACGGTGGCGATGGAAACATCGACCAAGGCTGTCTTGGAAACTTCGGTTTTGGCGATCTGGGAAACTTTCGCGGGAAACGCCTTCAGCAAACCGGCCACGGCGTCGTCGATCAGTTCGTTGAAGATCTCGGTCGATTCCTGGCCGGCGGTCTGGGTGCCACGCATGCTCTTGGAGACCTTGATGGTGTCGCCAGCGAGAACGCCGCCTTCACCCGCTTCGACCAGCTTGTAGGTGACGCGCATGGTGTGGACGTCGCTCTTCACGTTGAGGTCGCCGTCGTTGAAGGTGCGCGAGTCCTTGGCCACGGAGGAAAGGGCGGCGAAGAGGATGAAGTCGACGCCGAGATTCTGCGACAGGCGAAGGGCGGAGGTGCGTTCGCTCAGGAGTTGGTCGAGGGTCGCGCCCTGGCCTTCCTTGGCGATGGCGTCGGTCACGACCTGACGGCTGAGAAGCGTCAACCCCCGGCCCGTGGCGCGGCTGAGCAGGAGGTCTTCGAGAAGCATCGCCTGCTTCTTGTATTGCTCGCCGGCGCGGTTTTCGACCACGAGCGCGGCCTTGCGGATAGGTGACGCGGCCTCTGCGGCGGCGACACGGTCGGCGCGGGCAACGAGTGCGATGGCGATGGAAAGGAGGAGGGTTATCCGGGAGAGGAGATGGGCCTGAGATGTCATGGCGTTACGACGGGCAACGCATCGGCGGCATCCAAGGCTGTCTTGAGTCGCTCCGTCGGAAAGTGACTTATAGCCCGCTGGGTCGAGCGTCAACGTGCATCTGGGCTCCTCGGCTACGTAACCCTACGTAGAATTGGAATGAAGCTGGCTACCGCGGTCGGGCCTGCAAAAGAAGGGGCGCCGGGTTGTGGTCCGGCGCCCGTGTCGTCCCTGCAGGCCGTTTATTTGGCCGCGAAAGAATAGAGGCTCTTGTTCCCGCGGATGATCAGTTCCTTGCCGACTGCGACCGGTTGGGCGTCGACGGGTTCGTCAAGACGGGTCTTGGAGACGATCTCGACCTTGCTGGCCTGTTTCATCACGACAATGCCGCCGTCTCGGCCCGCCATGTAGACGTTTCCGGCCGCGCCCAATGGGGACGCATAGACGCCGGTCAATCCTTCGATTCGTTCGCCCTCGACGTGCCGTTCGCCGGTCTTGGCGTCAAAGATGGAAAGGCGCGCTTCGGTCCCGCCGAAGAAGTAGAGCTTCCCACCGTAGAGCAGGGGAGACGGCACGTAGGGTGTGCCTTTGTTGTAGCTCCACGCGACCGAGTCCGTGCCTGTGACGTCGCCCTTGGAACCGAGCTTGATGGCGCTGACGGCGTTGCCGCGGTATCCGCTCATTGCGATCGCAAGCCCGTCGATGGCGACGACCGACGGGATGGCGTTGACGGTCTGGCCGCCGCATTCCCAGAGGATTTCCCCGTTTTTGACATCGTAGGAGCGGACCTTGCCCGTGGCATTGACGATGGCCTGGGTGATGCCTTGGTGCTCGACGATGAACGGAGTCGACCACGTCGTCGGTTCGTTCCGAGGTTTGCGCCAGAGCTCCTTGCCCGTCGCCTTGTCGACGGCGACGGTGAAATCATCGTCGCCTTCGTGGTCCCAATTGATGATCAAGCGGTCACCGGCGAGCGCGGGCGACGTTCCTTCTCCGAAGCTGTTCCGGGTCTGTTGATCGCCGAAATCTTTCTCCCATTTGACGTTTCCGTCGAAGTCCATCGCGTAGAGGCCGCGGGAGCCGAAGAAGGCGTAGAGCATCTTGCCGTCGGTGACGGGAGAACAGGAGGCGTAGCCGTGGGTCTGGTGATGGCCTTCGTGCGGAACCTGCTCGCGGACGACTTTCGTCCACAGCGTCTTGCCGGTGTTGCGGTTGATGCAGATTACGGCGAACTGGATCACTTCGACCGGTTGTTCGCCGCGCATGCCGCCCCCTCCCGGCCCGCCGGGTCCTCGACGACCGCCGCCCGGTCCACCGGGGCCGTTTGGGCCTCCCGGAGGCGGTCCCGCTTGGGCCATGACGGGCGAGGTGATGTTGAAGGCCGCGATCGGCGTTCCGTTGGCGCGTTTGCCGGTGGGAATGGCGGTTTGGACGAAGATCTTGTCACCCCAGACAATCGGTGTGGCGGTGCCGGAACCGGGAATGGCGACCTTCCATTTGAGGTTCTTCTGCTCGCCGAACTCCGTCGGCGGCGTGGCTTTCGGGGCGGAACCATTGGCCAACGGACCTCGCCAAGAGGGCCATTGCTGGGCTGGATCGATGTCGGCGGCGAAGAGCCCGAGGCTTCCGAGAAGCATCGAGCCGAGGATGGTGGGGAGTTTTTTGGGAGATTTCATGGCAAGTCAGGCAGTCAGACTATTCAGGAACAACCGGCGTTCAAGTGCTGCGGCCTTATCGACTGTCGATTGGCGGTTCAGTTACAGGGCACTTTGCAAGAATGTGCGAGTTCACCGCTCCGAACGGGTGAGGAAAATTCGCCGAATTTTTTACAACCAATTTCAGGGCGAATTGCCGTATGCAGGAGCCATGGAGAACGCCCTGACATTGCGCTGCCACTCCTGCGGAGCCGGAGTCGCGTCCGACTGGCCCAATTGCCGCCACTGCGGCGTGCGGTTGGCCACGGTGGCTTGCCCGACGTGCTTCGGGATGATGTTCCTCGGCTCCAAGTTCTGCGGACATTGCGGTGCCGTGGGGGTGACATGGGAGCCCGATCCGGCGACTCAAAAGTGCCCGAGCTGCAAAGGCGCGATGCTCCATGGCACCATCGGACCAACGAGCGTCCACGAGTGCCGTCGGTGCTTCGGCCTGTGGTTGGACAAGACCAGCTTTGACGTCGTCTGCCGCGACCAGGAACGCCAGGCATCCGTCCTCGCCAGTCGTTCGCTTGATTCTGCGGGTGATGCCGAAGCCGCGTCTGAAATCCGTTACCGCCGTTGCATGGTCTGTTCCGACCTCATGCACCGCACCAACTACGCCCGCTGTTCGGGAGTGATCATCGACACCTGCGCGAAACACGGCGTCTGGTTCGACCGGAATGAACTCCGCCACATCGTGGAGTTCATCCAGAAAGGCGGGCTGACCCGTTCGCGGGAGCGTGAGGTCGAAGAACTGGAAGCGCGGGCGCGGCGGGCCGAATCGTCCGGCAGCGCGCCGTTCAGCGGAATGGCCGTGCCTGAGACGACGTTTTACGCCGAGGCTGCGCTTCCCACGGCCATTGAAATCGGCGGCGAGATCCTGGGAGCCATCCTAAGCAGCATGGATTAACCGGCCAATAGCCGGTCACTCCTTCGCGATCGCCTCGGCCAAATCCTTCTCGTGTTTCTCGCGGGCCGCTTCGATGTCGTATTGGTCGTTGTCCGGGTGGGACGGATTCAAAGGAGAGATGGCCCGGAGTTTGGCGATGATTCCGGGAAGTTGCTGGATGAGGAAATCGACCTCTTCCTCGGTGTTGTAGATCCCGAGGCTGAAACGCACGGACCCCCGCGCGCGCATCGGCGTCAGGCCCATCGCGCTGAGGACGTGCGAAGGATCAAGCGATCCGGTCGTGCAGGCGGAGCCGGAGCTGCAGCAGATTCCAAGCTGGTCCAAGCGCAACAGGATGGCTTCCGCTTCGATGAACTCGAAGCAGATGTTCATCGTGTTCGGAAGGCGCGGTTCCTTGGCGCCGTTGCGGATGGTGTTCGGGATGTTCGTGAGGATGAAATTCTCCAACTTGTCGCGCAGGGCGCGGACGCGGGTGTTTTCATCGTCCAAGGTCGCAATGGCTAAATCGGCCGCGCGCCCGAAGGCCACGATGTTGGCCACGCTTTCGGTGCCGCCGCGTTTGCCGCGTTCCTGATGGCCGCCGATGACGTAGGGCTGGAACTTCGTCCGGCGCTTCACATAGAGCAGGCCGATGCCTTTCGGGGCATGGAGCTTGTGGGCGGAAAGGCTGAGAAAATCCACGCCCAACGCCTTCACATCGATCTTCAGCTTGCCGGGCGTCTGCACGGCGTCGGTGTGGCAGAGCACGCCCTTGCTGCGGCAGATCGCGGCGATTTCCTCGATCGGAAAAATGACTCCTGTTTCGTTGTTTGCCCACATGACCGAGACGATTGCCGTGTCCGGCCGGATAGATTTGTCGAGGAGGCCGAGATCGAGATGGCCATCGGAATCGACCGGTAAATAGGTCACTTCGTAGCCGCGCTTTTCGAGGTAGGCCCCGAAATTCATGTTGGCCGAATGCTCCACCGCCGTGGTGATGACATGCTTCTTGGTCGGATTCGTCACCAAGGCGCTGTGGATGGCTGAGTTGTTGGACTCCGTGCCGCAACTGGTGAACACGATCTCCTTTGGATCGGCATTGATCAGTTCAGCGACCTGTTCACGGGCTTTCTCCACATGGCCGTGGACCTGGGCGCCGAACGCGTAGGCGCTGGAGGGGTTGCCCCACATTTCGCGGAGGAAAGGGATCATGGCGTCGACCACCTCGGGGGCGACGCGGGTCGTGGCATTGTTGTCGAAATAGTAGAACTTCTGCTGTGCGCTCATATCTGGCTGTGGGTCCGCAGCGACGGCTGCCGGGAAAAGGAGCTTAGGTGGGGAGACGTTCGGTGCAAGTCCACGGTTGTTCTGCCGCTCTTCCATTCAGGGATGCGGTAGTGAATGAAACCAATCCCCAATTGCTTCCAGGCCCTGAGTCCAGCAAACTCTCTTGCGTTTTTGTATTGGGTAGGTTTTCTTTTACCTACTTAACATTTGTCACTAACTTAAGTATATGTCCGAAGTCGCTACCAAAGCACCTGTTTCCGAGAAGCCGCTGGTCAAGAACGAGCACCTGAAGATCGCCATTCCGACGCTGGCCGGAAACATCGCCGCCACGTTGGCGGACAATTCGATGGCGTGTTTTTCCGGAGATGATGAGCAATTCCTCAAGTTCCACGGAATCTATCAGCAGGACGACCGCGATCTCCGCAAGACCGGCAAGCTCTACATCTGGATGATCCGCGGCCGCATTCCTGGCGGCGTGCTCAGCGCCAAGCAGTGGATCGCGATGGACGATCTCGCGACCAACCGCGCGAACAACACCCTCCGCGTCACCACCCGGCAGAGCATCCAGTTCCACGGCGTGGTCAAAGATCGCCTCGGTCCCCTGATGAAGGAGATCAACCAGGCTATGGTCGACACCTTGGCCGCGTGCGGCGACGTGAACCGGAACGTCATGGCCTCGCCCGCGCCTGCCATCACCACTGCGCGCAAGCAGGTTTTTGAAGACTCCAAGGCCGTCTCCGAGGCGCTCCTGCCCCAGACCAAGGCCTACCACGCCATTTGGATCGACGGCGTGCAGCTCAACTTGGACGCCGAGGAGAACAAGGGCTTCGTCGATCCGCTCTATGGCGCGCAATACCTGCCCCGGAAGTTCAAGATCGCCTTCGTCATTCCGCCGGTGAACGACATGGATGTCTTCACCAACTGCATGGGCTTCGTGGCCATCATCGAGAACGACAAGCTGGTGGGCTACAATCTCACCGCCGGCGGCGGCATGGGGCGCAGCCACGGCAACACGATGACCTATCCGCGTCTGGCGGATATCGTCGGCTTCTTCACCCGCGAGAAGCTGGTCGCCGTTT
>JAYUUX010000533.1:0-3295 GCA_043754645.1 Verrucomicrobiales bacterium
CTCCGACAAATACATCAAGCAGGCCGTCAACACCGAGCTCAAGTGCCCCGCTGGCGGCACCTACGCGGTCACCACCGTCGCCGTGAATCCCACGTGCACCGTGACCGGTCACACTCTCTGAACCGGGTTGGGTCAGACCTAATCAAACCCAGGCCCCGCAAGGGTCTGGGTTTTTTAGTTCCAAGCACCGGAGCGAGCCCCCCGGATCACGAGAATCCAATCTCCAACGCCCGGGGCGGGAAACTCCACCGTCCGGTCGGAAACGACGCCGATTGCAGGAGCGAACTCCCCGTTTCTGGGGTCGAACCACCGCGCGGTTCCACCCCGGGGCACGGAGTCCGGGAATACTGAAATCGTCTGTTGAACCGGTGTGTAGGCGATGACCACGTCGTTCGCTTCGGAGCCGGCGACTGCGATCCAGGTCGTCACTTCGTTCAATCCGGGCTGCCGCGCCAGGAGGGCGGGTTTCGGTGCGAGACGGTGGAACGGAATATCGGCAAAGAACCTGGACAGGTGGCGCATCTGACGGGCTCCCGGCATGAACAGGGCATCCCGCCAATGCAGCGGCGTTCCGGTCGTCGGATGGTCCACCGGCGGTCGAGAGCCATCGTCCCAGCCCCAGACTCCGTGACCGCCGTAGCCCACGCCTGCAACCGGAGCATTGAGGAGCGACCAGTAGTGGGCGCGTCGCACGACGAAGTCGTCCATCGGCTTTCCACCAGCCGCGCCAACGTGGTTTTCATAGGGAGCTTCCAGGCTGATTGAGGGACGAACCGGCAATGCTCTCCAGTCCTTCGCCGGATCACCGGAAGTCATCCACTTGAGATTGTCGTCCCGCTCGTTGTGGCCGCTTTGGTAGCCGTTGATTCCGAGCCAGGGCTCGTCACGAAACTCGCTGATCGGCCACATCCGCCCCCCGGGATGAAGCGAAACCGGCGCATGGGCGATCTGACCGAACACGGCGCGGCCGATTCGCTTCCACCGGTCCGCCTTGGCGCCCCGGTAGTCGCCGTCACCCGGCAGGACCCAGAGAACATCGTCCGCCTGCCAGCGGGCCACCATGTAGCGGGCCAGGCGGCTCGCGTCTTCCTCGTTCAAGATGGCCCCGGGATCGATCGGCCGGTTGGTGCCGCCACCGTGTGCCCAGAGCATCACGGGAACACTGAGCAACCCCGCCCGGTTCATCGCCGAGACCTTGCCATCGAGCCGCTGGAAAAACTCCGGGTTCACGGCGATGCCATTGGTTCCCGAATACGCGAGGCGTTTGAGGATGTCCCCGTCCGGAGCGGCCCGGAACTGGGTTGGGACCCACTGGACGGCCGAGAATCCCTGGCCCGCCCGGGTCTCCAGATAGAACGCCCAATCGGAGTCGGTCGATTTCAGGGGACCGCTCCATGCGGTGTCGCCGAGGTAAAAAAACGGAGTTCCATCCTGATGCTCCAGATATCGGCCGCCATGATGGACGCGAATCGGTCCATGCTCGAGGAACCGGCCGGAACCCGCCCGGGCCGTGCAGAGAAAACTCCCTTTTTGTCCATGAAGGCCCGGGTTGGCGGTATCGCTGGACTTGGTTTCCCATTTCCAAAGGCCGGGTTGGTCGGGACGAAACCGCACCTTCCAGGCACCACCGCCGTCCCAGAATCCAGGAACAACCAGCTCCTCGCCGAGGGGCGACCGGAATGTCGCGAACATCTCCGCCTCCTGCAATGGATTGGCATAGTCCATGGAGCTCGAGAAGGCCTGCTCGAACTTCGCCCATTTGGGAACCTGCCTGATGGCGGCCGCCCGGGTCCGGCAGGCCGTCGTGACTGGGATTGCGGCGATGAGCGTCAGCATCACCGTGATCATTCGAAACAACACACGCTCGCGATTCATGGCCGGCCAACACAGCGACATCCCCGTGGCGCTGTCAAACCCGCCGGATTGATCCAGACACGATCCCGGCTAGGGTCTGCCCGTGGACACACCGACCGCGACATCCCTTCAGTTGATCCGCGACGGAGTGCTTACGTGGCAGGCGTTCTCGCCGCATCACAAGGTGGAACTGACCTCTTCCGCGATCGTCTTGAACGGACACCTCTACGTCTTCGATCCGATTCCACTCAGTGAGGAACTGATGCCGGAGCTCGAGAGCCATGGCCGTCCCAAGGCCGTGATCGCCACCAACGAAAACCACCTGAGAAGCTCCGAAACGCTCGCCCGGCGATGGAGCATCCCGATCGTCGCGAGTGACGCGGCGAGGTTCGGTGGCGTTCCTGTGGTCCCGCTGCACTTGGGGGAAAGTGCGTTCGACAGTTTTGAGATCATCGAACTGGACGGCGGGGCCGCTGGGGAACTCGCGTTTTTCGCGCGCGACACGCGCGTCCTGATCGTTGGAGACGCCCTCTTCAACCTTCCGGGTTACGGGTTCGACATTCTGCCCGGGCGCTACTGCACAAACCGGGCTCGGCTCATCTCGCGCCTTCGGGAATTGGCCAAACTGGATTTCGATCTCCTGCTCATGGCCCACGGCCAGCCCGTCGACGACGATCCGGCGGGTCGCATCAAGGAACTCCTGGAACGTGTTGCCGCTTGAAGTCCCGGCGACGGCACCTACTTTCCGCCCAATGGCCAAGCAGCCCAAAAAGAAGGCGTTGCTCGTGGGTGTCGGACTCGATTCCGACGGCCACAAGCGCGTGACCACCGGCGACAACTTCGCCCTCGTGGGAGGTTCCAAGGAAACACACGAGCAGATGACGGAGAAGGCCATCAAGATCAACGAGAAGCTCAAGGCCAAGGGCAAACAGCTCGGAGAAGTCAGCCGCGAGGAATTCGATGACATCGCCCACGCAGTCGGGTTGAAGAGGCACGCACCCGAAAACAACTGAGTGCCTAGGGCCTGGGGCAACGCACAATTGAAAACCGCTCTCCACTGGTTCCGCCGCGATCTCCGCATTGTCGACAACACCGCCTTGCTCGAAGCCCGCCGGGCGGGAGAGACGCTCGTTCCTGTCTTCATCGTCGAAGATTCCTTCCGCACTGGTCGCGATGTGGGAGGCGGCCGGGTTTCATTCCTGATGCGGTCGCTCGACAGCCTGGCCAAGAATCTCGAAGCCCTCGGTTACAAGCTCATCGTCCGCAGCGGCCGTTCGGAAACAGTCATTCCAGAGTTGGCGAAGGAAACCGGCGCGCAGGCCGTCTTCGCCAACAACCGCTACGAGCCCTACGCCCAGGCCCGTGACCGCAAGGTGCGCGAAAACCTCCGGGGTATCGGAGTCGATCTCCGGATCTTCAAAGACGCCGTCATGTGGGAAGA
>JAYUUX010000534.1:0-12566 GCA_043754645.1 Verrucomicrobiales bacterium
CGTTGCTTCTCCTCTGCGCCGTCCTTGCGTCGCTGCGTCTGTGTGTCGAACCCGCGTCCGCCGCGCCGCGCCCGCCCAACGTCGTCTTCATTATCGCGGACGACCTCGGCTACGGCGACCTCGGCTGTTACGGGCAGAAGATCATCCGCACGCCGCACCTCGACCGCATGGCCGCCGAGGGGATGCGCTTCACGCAGCATTACTCCGGCAACGCCGTCTGCGCGCCATCGCGCTGCGTGTTGATGACCGGCAAACATCCCGGCCACGCCTTCATCCGCGACAACCGGGAGCTGAAGCCCGAAGGCCAGCAGCCGATCGGCGTCGGCGAAACGACCCTCGTCGAACTGCTGCATCGCGCCGGTTACGCCACCGGAGCCTTCGGCAAATGGGGCCTGGGCGGTCCGGGTTCCGAAGGCGAACCGCTGAAGAAGGGATTCGACCGGTTCTTCGGCTACAACTGCCAGCGCCTCGCCCACAGCTATTACCCGACTTCGCTTTGGGACAACGCGACCCGTGTCGCGCTGAACAATCCGCCATTCGCCGCGCACCAGAAACTCCCGGTTGGAGCGGACACGAATTCACCGGCCACCTTCGCCGGCTTCATCGGCAAGGATTACGCTCCCGACCGGATCACGGCAGAGGCGGTCCGCTTCATCGAGGCGAATGTCGCGCGTCCGTTCTTCCTCTATTATCCAACGACCGTTCCGCACCTCGCGCTCCAAGTGCCGGAGGATTCGTTGGCCGAGTATTCCGGCAAGTTCGCGGAAGCGGCGTATCTCGGCAACCGCTCCTACCTGCCCCACCGCACGCCGCGCGCAGCCTACGCCGCCATGGTGACACGGATGGACCGCGACATCGGCCGGCTGCTCGAAACGCTGAAAAAGCACGGGCTGGAAAAGGACACCATCGTCGTCTTCAGCTCCGACAACGGCCCGCTCTTCGACCAGCTCGGCGGAACGGACACGGACTTCTTCAACTCGGCCGGCGGGTTTCGCGGACGCAAGGGATCGCTGTATGAAGGCGGCGTCCGCGTTCCGACGATCATCCGCTGGCCGGGCCGCGTGACCGCCGGACGGACCGTCGATGCGCTGGGCGGGTTCGAGGATTGGCTGCCGACGCTCCTTGAACTGGCGGCGTTGAAAAGCCTCGTTCCCGAGGGCATCGACGGACGCAGCCTCGCGCCGGCGCTGCTCGGCGGAAACGTTCCGGAGAAGGAGTTTCTCTACCGCGAGTTCCCGGCCTATGGAGGACAGCAGGCCATCTGGTCCGGACGCTGGAAAGCCATCCGGCAAAAGCTCACCCCCTCATCCAAGAAGGGCGGCAGCCCTTTGACCGAACTCTACGATCTCGCATCCAACCCGAAGGAATCCCGCAACGTCGCCGCTGAAAATCCCGCGGTCGTCGCGCGCCTGGAGGCTCTCATGAAGTCGCAGCACACGCCCTCGACCGTTTTCCCGTTCCCGGCGTTGGACGCGTCATCCCGATAAACAAAAAGCCGGATGGCGATGAACCATCCGGCTCGGAATTCAAACGACGCGTCTTCAGCTCGTCAGCTTGCCAAGACGGCCCGTGCTGTCGCCGAGCCGCTCGGCATGGACGCCCATGTTGTCGAGCAGTGACAGATAGAGATTGGTCATGGGCGTGTCGCGCTCGTAGCGCACGTGACGTCCGACTCCGTGGTTCGATCCGCCCTTGCCAGCCAGGATGACGGGGAGCTCGTTGTGGTTGTGCCGGTTTCCATCGGAGATGCCGCTGCCGTAGACGATGGAGCAATTGTCGAGAAGGGTGCCTTCGCCTTCCTTGATGCCTTTCAGCTTGTTCAGGAAGTAGGCGAAATTCTCCATGTGGTAGCGGTTGATCTTGGCGATCGCCTGCTTCTTCTCCTGCTTGTTGCCATGGTGGGACAGATCGTGATGGCCGTCGCTGACGCCGATGAACGGATAGGGCCGGTTGCTGCCGTCATGGGCGACGATGAAGCTGGAGACGCGGGTCGCATCGGTCTGGAACGCGAGGACCAGGAGGTCATACATCAGCCTCTGGTGCTCGGTGAAATCACCAGGAACTCCCTCGGGCGTCTTCATGTCCGTCTTGATGCCGCCGAACTTCACGTCGCGTTCGATCCGCTCCTCGAGTTCACGGACCGAGGTCAGGTATTCGTCGAGCTTGCTCTGGTCGGTGCGGCCGAGGTTTCCACGGAGGGCCTTGGCGTCATCGAGGACGAAATCGAGGATGCTCTTCGAGTAGCGATCGCGCGCGATCTGTTCTTCCCTGTTGCCGCTGCCGAAGAGGCGCTGGAAGACGAGCTTGGGATCCGCCTCGGGCGGCATGGGCGTCGTGGGGCTCTTCCAGGAGATGTTGAACTGGTAGGCGCAGGCGTATCCGGAATCGCAGGAACCGGCCAACCTGGAACGGTCGCAGCTGAGCTCCAAGGACGACAGGCGGGTCTGGGCTCCGACCTTGGTCGCGGCGATCTGGTCGACCGAAACACCGGCGCGGATGTCGACGGCGGCGGTCTTCTTGGCCTGCGCCCCGGTGAGGAACGTGGCGGAAGCCCGGGCATGATCCCCGGCGCCATCGCCGTTCGGGGCCGCCTTGCGATGGGCGAGTCCGCTCAGGATCTGGAGGTCGCCCTGCACGTCCTTCAGGGGCTCGAGGATGTAGGGCAGCTTGAAGTTGGAGCCCACTTCCGACGGGGTCCAATCATCCATGTTCGCGCCATTGGGAACGTAGACGAAGGCCAGACGCTTGGGGATCCTCTTCGCCGTCGCCGCCGCGGCCGCCAATACCCTCGAGGAAGGCATCATGGCTTCCAATGCAGGAAGGGCCAAGGCGGTCCCTAGGCCACGGAGGAAGGTCCGGCGGGGTATATGCGTCATCTTCATGGTCGTTGCTTCGGATTGTTGACTGATACTGGACTCTTTCGATTCAAACTCAAGCGGTCATGGCGTCTTCGCGGCGACGGCGGAAGCCGGGGCTTCGACCGAGGAAGTCCGGACGGTCTCACCACGGCGCTGCTGGAACGGAATGCTCTTCACAACGGCTGAAACGAGGGTCGAGAACTTGTAGCCGCCTGTCTTCAAGGTTTCCGTCACATCTTCGACGGTGCATTTGTCGAACGGTTCCAGTCCACGGCCAAGGGCGTAGACGAGGGCTTTCTCCGCGACGCAGCGCAGGAAGTCGTCGGACTTCTTGGCGACGAGAATGTCGATGAGTTCGGCGGCGTTGGTGAACTTCTCGCCGGTCGCCAGTTCGTCGGCCGATTCCACGGCGAACTGCCCGTCCTTGGACCTGAAAGCACCGATGCCGTCAAAGTGCTCGAAGCCGAACCCGATGGGGTCCATGCGGGCGTGGCAGGAGTTGCAGGTCGGATCCTCGCGGTGCTGGACCAGGCGCTGGCGCAGGCTGCCGGTGAGCTGGCGCTCCCTCTCTTCAAGAGTCGGAACGTCGGGCGGGGCGGGGGGCGGCGGGGTGGCGAGGATGTTCTCGAGGACCCACTTCCCGCGTTTCACCGGCGAGGTGCGGGTGGGATTGGAAGTGAGCGTCAGGACGCTGCCGTGGGTCAGGATTCCGCGGCGGCCGGTGCCGGCGAGGGAGACCTTCTGGAACTCCGGCCCGACGACGTTGGTGATGCCGTAGTGGTTGGCGAGGCGCTCATTGACGAAGGTGTAGTCGGCCGTCAGCAGTTCGGTCACGGGCCGGTCCTCCTTGGCGATGTATTGGAAGAACATCTCCGTCTCCTGGATCATGGCGTTGCGGAGCGCCTCGTCGAAGGCCGGGTAGGCTTTCACATCCGGGGAGACCAGCGGCATGCTGCGGAGCTGCAGCCATTGGCCGGCGAAGTTGTCGACGAGCGAACGGGCCTTGTCGTCCTTGAGCATCCGGACGATTTCGGCGTCGAGGTTCTTGCGCAGCTGTTTCTTCTCGGCGAGGCGGAAGAGCCGCTCGTCCGGCATCGAGCTCCAAAGGAAATACGACAGGCGGGAGGCGAGGGCGAATTCGTTGACGAAGTGGACGGACTTTGGGTTGTCGGGCTCCGGCTGGACCTCGCCGCGAAAAAGGAAATGCGGCGAGACCAGGACCGCCTGCATGGCAAGCTTGATGCCCTTCTCGAAGGGATACTTGGGTTCGTCTTTGGCCAAGCTTACCAAGGAAACGAGGCGTTTCACCTCCTCAGCTTTAACGGGCCGACGAAAGGCCTTGCGCGCAAACTCGGCAAGGACCTTGGCCGCCAACTCCTGCTTCTTGGACTCGGACGCATCGACCGGAAGGGATTGGCCGAGGAAAAACCTCTTCTGCGCATCGGACGGCGGCGGCGTTCCCTCGTATATCGGCCCGATGAGTTCGATCGAAGTCAGATGGATGTTGCGGTCCTGCTTGGGTTCTTTCCCGTTGGCAGCGACCAGCAGGTTGTTGAGGAACGTCGCCGTCACCGTGTTGGGCCCTTTGGAAAGCTTGAGCGTCTCCTCGAACTTCTCGGCCCGGTTCTCCGGACGCCGGACTTCGACCTCCTTCAACTGCGCGCCATTGAGCCCGATGGCCATCTTCGCATTCTCGGTGCCGGCCTTGTCCTGGCCGGCGCGGATGATCAACCGGTAGTCGCCATCGGCCGCCGCATCGAAGGTGAACGTCGCCTTGTCGCCGGTGGTGCCGAGCATCCGGCCGGTCTTCGTGACGGATGCGGGCGGCTGCGGTTCCGTGGCGATCACGGCGTCCGCGACGCCGCGGGCGGCGTTGAGATACTTCTCGAGCATGATCGGAGGCATCGAGAGCACGTCGCCGATGTTGTCGAAGCCGTAGCCGGAATCATCGGTCGGGAAGTCGTTCGCGGGCTTGAAGTCGACGCCGGTGAGGTCGCGGATCGTGTTGTTGTATTCCGCGCGATTGAGGCGACGGATGGTGACCCGGCCGGGATCGGGATTGTCGCAGTCGATGTGGAACAGCTCGTGTTCGATCCAGGTCGCGAGGAGTTTGCTCTCCTCGGGACTCGGCTGCGCCTTTTTGGGCGGAGGCATCTCATGGGTCTGGATCTGGATAAGCACGTGTTCCCATGTCTTCGGATCTTTGGCCACGTCGGCCACGGACTTGAACGTCTGGAGATTGAGGTCGGCCTTCTGCTTTTCGTCTCCGTGGCAATCGTAGCAATACTTGCCCAGGAGGGGACGGATTTGTGCCTCGTAGGAAACCGGCTGCTTCTTGGCGGCGGGTTTCCTTTGGGGAACAGCGGTGGATTCGCCCGCCCGCTTGAAGCCGAAGACCGCGGCGGTCGATCCCGCGGCCGCCAGTGCGAGTATGACGGCCGTCAGACCAAGCCAGTGTCGCCCGGCCGCGGGCGCCGGAACGGCGGCAACGGACTCGGGTCCCAGGGTGATGGACGCCGAACAGCCGGGGCAGCCGACCTCCCGACCTTCCCAAGAGGCGTCTGCTTCAATTCTCTGGCCGCAGTGTTTGCAGGAGTATTTCATCTGACTTCGCCCTCACAATATCGGCTTCCGGCCATCCCGGAGCAAGTCCACCACGATACTTTTCCTTCCGGATCTTGCCCCGCGCCGAACAAGGGCCAGTCCGCCGAGGGACAGGGATCGACGCCGCGGGGGAACCGTCTATTTAACGAAGTTCCATCCGGATCAAAACCGCGCTCCGACCGACGTGCGGATCTGGAGGTCGTTCTGCGAGACACCCGGCGCCGGATCGGACTCCCATTGGTCGATGAGCCCCAGGGTCAGGTAGACGTTTTTCCAGAAACTGTAGCGGAGGTTGGCCTCGAAGCGGATCCGGAATTCACCAAACTGGTCGAGGTTGGGGAAGATCTCGAACCTCTCGTCCATCGACAGTTTGGAGGAAATGTTCCACGTGGCCTTTTCCGCCAGACGAAAGAGCAGGTGCTCGTCGGCCGACCGATTCGCGAACTCGCGATGCTCGAACGCGGCGCCGCTCTCCACGTCCAGGGTGAACTTCGGCTTCTTGATCACGTGATACCCGACTCCGGGACCGATCTCGTAGCGCAGGTCGATGTTCCGGATCTCGTCCATGCTCACGCCGGCAAGATTGTAGAGGAAGAATTTACGCTGGTTCAGGTCGAAGTCGGTCTTGAGCGATGCGTCGTAGCGATTTTCGGTCACTCTTCCCTGCGCATCGCCGTAGGCCGTGCGGAACTCTCCGGAGTTGCGCAGTCGGCCGTAGGTGTTGTTGACCCTGACCCGTCCGTGATAGACCGACCGGTCAACCGTGCTGAACGCCAGGTCGGCGCCCACTTCCAACTCGAAACCCCATTCCGATTTGGGCTTTGCCGCCGGCGGAGCGGCAGGCTTGGGAGGGACGGGTTTCAGGACCGGCGCCACAGGTTTCGCGGCCACCGCCGGAGCGACCGGCGCCGGCTTCGGAGCGACGGGAGCCACGGCGGGCAGCGCATCGCGCTTGACCACTTCGGCCTTGGGCACGGCCAGATTTGCCGCCCACGGAGTCCGGAGAACCAAATTGGTCGGACTCTCCGAGACCAACTGGCCGCTGATCGTGTCGCCGTTGCGGAGTTGGAGCCGCAATGACGGGGCGTCGGCCGCAAACGACGCAATCAGGCCCGCGAAGAGCGCGATGAACGCGAACGTCGGCCTAAGATTCCCGCGGGCTTCATGGAGCTTTGTCTCCGCCATTGTCTTCGACGCGCGCCGAAACCGGAATGTCGGAAGACATCTCCCGGCGCACGCCTCCAGAGACGACGACCGCGTTCTCGCCATTCATCCGAAGTTTGGGCGCGCCCGCGCCGAAATCATGCGTTTGACGCCGCACGATCTCGCCATCCGGCGTGACCACGACGTATCGGAAAGTCTGCGAGTCGACCCTGAAGATGACGTGCAGCCGGCTCTGCTGGTCGACCTGCACATCGGGTTCACCGATGGCGATCAACCGGCCGACGGGAATGACCTTGAGCGTGTTGCCGGTCGTCTGGTCGGTGAGGCGGACGTAGAGCTGGTCGGCCTGCCCGTTGTGCTTCCGTTGCAGGAGAAACGTCCGCTGGTCCCCGGCGGCGCCGGGCGCCGCATTCGTCCGGACCACCCCCACGGTGATGCTCCTCAGGACGGTGCCGTTGAAGATGTCGAACGACACCGGGCGGCTGGAAACGGCGCGGTTCAGGCCGGGAACGTCGACTTCCGCGCGCACGGTGTAGCGGCCCGATTGCCTCACCGGAAAATGGGGCACGAGGTTGACCCGTTTGATGCCCGTCTTCGACGTGGGCAGATCGAACGCGCCGATGACCGACGGTTCGCTGTCCGGCAGGACGGACAATCCGTCCTTGGTCTCGACGATGAACTTCACCCAGCCGTTGTCCGCGCCCATGCGCAACGTCCGGCCGGTCAGGTTGCTGATCCGCACCGCCACCTTGATGTCCTCCAGCGGAAGGAACTGGTCCTGCTCGAGCACCACCTCGACCGTGACGGGGCTGTTCTGGGCATGGACACGCGTCAGCGGGGCCAACACGGCCAGGAATGCGGCGAAGACAAGGGAGAAACGCATGGCCGCACTGTAGGCGGCTTCATTTCCCCGGCAAGCCTGCCAATGTCACGGCTGGATCCGAGCGAGCGCCGAGGCCATCACCCGGTCCACTGAGAGGCTGGTCAGGCACTCCATCTGCAGACGGTTGCGGCACGTCTGGCTCAGGCAGGGCGAACAGGGCATCGGCTCCCGAAGGACGTCCGCCTGCCCTCCATAGGGTCCGGTGCGGTTCGGATTGGTCGGGCCGAAGAGCGCGATCATCGGCGTGCCCAGCGCGGCCGCGATATGCATCGGGCCCGTGTCGTTGGTCACGATCAACTCTGCCGACCTGATGACTTCGACGAGCTCGCCCAGATTCGTGGCACCCGCAAGATTGAACGTGCGGTCGGGACACCCGGGAAGGATTTCCACGGCCATCTCCGCGTCTTCCCTGCCGCCGAGAATGGCGAAATGATGCCGCGGATAAAAAGCCGCCAGCCGTCGTAGCGCCTCACGGAAAGAAGCCACCGGCCAACGTTTGTTCCACCAACGCGCACCCGGATTCAGCAGGATCCACCGTCGGTGCGACAGGCCGAGCCGCGATTCCAATCCCGCCGCCACCGCCGGACGCGGCGCCAGCCAGGGCAGCTCGGTCCGGGGCGCCACGCCGAGACGGCGGACAACCTCCATATACCAGTCGACCGCATGGGTCTGCGCCGAAGGCCGCGGCACGGCCACGTCATACATTGCGCCGGCGCCTTCCCGGGGATCGTCGACGCCGATGGTGAAAGTCCCGTTCGCCATCCACGCAAACGCCGCCGAGCGAGCCAATCCTTGGAGGTCGACCACGAGATCGAACCGGTGCTCCCGCAATCGCCGGATCGCCGCAAACATCGAAGGCCATCCACCCGGCCTGGCCCAGCGTTTGCGCTCGAATCTGGAGACTCCGGCGACATCCGGATCGGTCTCGACCAACGCCGCCAGGCCGGAATCGATCCACCAGTGCAATTCCGCGTCGGGCCATCGGTGCTTGAGCGACCGCACCACGGGAAAGGCGTGGACGACATCCCCGAGCGAGCTTGGTTTCAGCAGGAGGATTTTCACCGGGTCGGATGATGGATGAAAAAAAGGCGGCTGAACCGGACGATCCGGACCAGCCGCCATCGGAAAGAATTCCGACTACTTGCCCTGGGCTAGACGTTCGGCCAGGCGCTCGGGCAATCCGGCCGCGCGGATCTTGGCCTGGGCCGTCGGTATGTCGTAGTCGAGGCGCCGGAGCTCGATCGTCTGCTCGGCGATGTCGTAGATCACATAGGTGGCCTTGGCCACGCCGTCGCGGGACTGGCCGACGCTGCCGACGTTCACGAAATATTTCTTGCCGGCCTCGACCTTGAACTTCGAGTAGGTGCCCCCCCGGACGACCGAATCGCGCACGAACGCCACGGGCACGTGCGTATGGCCGAAGAAGCAGACAGGGGTGTTCTGGTAGGTGAAGCTGGCCGCGGCGGCGAGCTTGTCGAAGACGTAGCCCCACTTCTGCGGGACATCGAGCGTGGCGTGGACGATGGAGAAACTGGTGACCAGGCGGATGTATTTCAGGTCGCGAAGCCACTGGCAGTCGTCCTCGTCCAGTTGCTGCCGGGTCCAGTGCACCGCTTCGGCGGCATGCGGGTTGAACCCTTCGAGATCCGCCTCGACCGAGCACATTTCGTCGTGGTTGCCCTTCACGCAGGGGATGTTCATCCCGCGGATGATATCGAGGCATTCCTTCGGGTTGGCCCCGTAGCCCACGACATCCCCCAGGCAAGCGGTGTGGGTGCATCCCTGTGCCTTGATGTCCTCAAGCACGACGTTCAACGCCTCGAGATTGGCGTGAATGTCGGCAATGATTGCGTATTTCATTCGGTCGTCCCGGTAACTTACCGGATGATTTCAAAGCCGCGCAAATCCTGTTTTGCCGGGCTCCAGCTAACTTCTTCTCCGCGCACGAATCCGCCGACTGCGGAATCCCTGACCGCCTCGAGAAACGCCTCCAATTCCTGGCGCTCCCCCTCGGCGATCAGCTCCACCCGGCTATCCGGCAAGTTCCGCACGGTTCCAGACACATCGAAACCGAGGGCCTGGGTCTTCGCGGTGTAGCGGAACCCCACACCCTGCACCCGTCCGGAGTAAAACACCGTGACACGCTCTCGACTCATCTCTTAGCGGCTCCGCCTGTATCGGATTAAGGCGAAAACGAGGGCGCAATAAGCCACACCCCGTTTCGGCCAAGCAAGGTTTGTTTGCCCGCAGACCCTTTTTCCCGGCAAGGCCTCCGCCTTTTGGTTGGAACAGCACCCAACCCTTCCCCGGATTCAGGACAAAACAAGCCGTCGATCGGCATCGCCGAGGTCCCTCCACATACCCGCCGAGAGACTCCCAAGCTCGAACCGCCCGATCCGCACCCGCATGAGGCGCAAGGTTGGATGCCCGACGGCCGCGGTCATGCGCCGGACCTGCCGGTTTTTCCCTTCGACCAGTTCCAAGGCGATCCAGCAGTCGGGAATGCTCTTCCGGACACGGATCGGCGGATCGCGCGGCGGCACCTCGGGCTGCGGATCCAGCATCGACGCTTTGCACGGAAGGGTCCGGTAACCCTGGATCTCCACGCCTCGCTCCAGCTTCCGCAGCGCGTCCGGCGCCGGGACCTTCTCCACCTGCACCCAGTAGCAACGGTCGTGGCCGCGGGTCGGATGCAGCAACCGGGTGTTCAATCCCGGTTCATCGCTCAGAAGGATCAAACCCTCCGAGTCCGCGTCCAAACGCCCGATCGGATAGATGCCCTCCGGAAATCCGAACTCCGCCATCGTGCGGTTCGGCGAGCCGTCGGGCGTGAACTGCGAAAGCACGCCGAACGGTTTGTTGAAGGCGATCAGCACGCGCTCAATCCAGGATCCGGATCCGCGCGTTGCGGATCTCGACCGGTTCATCGCGGCGGCTCAGGTGCTGGAATCCGATGTGACCACGTCGTGGCCGATCCTTCAGGGGCGCGGCCATCGTGCCGTCGTGGCGCTGGATGGGATCATTGAAGGTCGACAGGTCCAGATCCTGGACCACGACGCCGTTGAGCTCCACCCACGCCTTCGAACCGACAAGACGGATGCGGTAGCGGTTCCACTCCGTCGGTTTGTAGACCTGCCGGATGGGAGCCGCCGACCGATAGAGTCCCCCCGTCAACTCGCTGTCCTTCGCCTTCGGATTGTAGCGCAGATCGGCCATCTGCAGTTCGAGTCCTTCGAACGCCGGGTCGCCCTTCATCGGCGCGCGCAGCGCGAGCCCGCAATTGCCGACCTGGCCCAGCAGGAACTCGAATTCCATCTCAAAATCGCCCAGCTCGCGCTCCCACATCAGCCACGAACCCCGTGCGCCGACCGCCTTCAATGAACCACCATCCACCTTCCATACGGCCCCTGTTGGACCCGGCTTCGAGGCGTCCGACCACAGTCGGACGGTCCAACCCTCCGGCGTCCCTTCCTTCTGGAACAGCGGCTGCCAATCGCCAGCGCGCCGATTCGAGGCACAGCCTGCGAGCCACAACCCAAGCAGTGTCAGCACGAGATGATGCGTCCGTTTCACCCGTCCACCCTGCGCCATCCGACTGGAGAACGGAAGCCCACGGTGGCGATGCGGGTCATGCACCGGAGCAACCCGCGGCTGCGCGATGGGCCGCATCCATCACGTCCCTCACGCTGGCGCCGGTTTTCGCCGCTGCGGCCTTGCACGACTCGAACTCGGGTGCGGCCTGCACCACGCGGCCGTCGAGTTTGCCGAGCTTCACGGCGACTTTGCCGAACGCAGTATCCACCTCCACGAATTCCCGGCGCAGTTTGCGACGCTCGCTGATGGTTCGCCGGACGCCGAAGGCGGTCGTCTCGCGCAGGATCATTTCGCTGAACTTGTCGGCATCGGCGGCGGCGCACAGGACGGAGAGGAGCACGCCGGGACGGTTCTTCTTCATCTGGATCGGCGTCTGGAACACGTCGAGCGCGCCGCTCTCCAGCGCCCGCCCCACGAAGTGGCCGAGAAGTTCGGAGCTGATGTCGTCGAGGTTGGTCTCGAGCACGGCGACGGAATCGGTCTCCCAATCATGCGCCGTGGAACCAGCGGCGGTGACCACCTCTCCGAGGACGGCCCGCAGGACGTTGGGGCGCGTCTTGTTGTCGCGGGTGCCGAGGCCGTATCCGACCCGCGTCGCGACAAGGCCGGTCATCGGGGCGAACGATTCGACAAACTCCGCCAGCAGGGCCGCACCGGTCGGCGTGACGAGTTCGTGCGGTTCCTCGCACTGGGTAAGCGCGATGCCTTTGGCTCCGAGAATCTCCAGCGTCGCCGTCGTGGGAACCGGGAATCGTCCGTGAGCGCAGTTCACCCAGCCCGTTCCTTCGACGACGGGCGAAGCCAGCACGCGCGGGCATCCGAGCATCTCCAGGGCGATGCACGCGCCCACGATGTCGACGATGGAATCGATCGCGCCCACTTCGTGGAAGTGCACCTCATCCGTCGGATGCCCGTGGATCTTGCCTTCGGCCACGGCGATGCGCTTGAAGACGGCGATGGACTTCTGCTTCACCCAGTCGGACAACTGGCTTGAGAGGATCATCCGCCTGATGTCCGCGAAGCTCCGATGTTCGTCTCCGTGCGAATGGTCCCCTTCCCCATGGCTATGGTCGTGGCCATGTCCGTGCCCGTGATCATGGTCGGGATCCGCCGCGAGGTGGACGTCGAACTTCACGCCTTCGATGGCGGACTTCTGCGCCCGATTCACATGGAGGTGGTATCCACCGACCCCGAGACGCCCGAGCTCGGTTTCAAGGAGCCGCGCGTCGATGCCGAGATCGATCAGGGCACCGATGAACATGTCCCCGCTGATGCCGCTGAAGATGTCGAGGTAGAGCGTCGCCATGGACGGATGGAAGCCGAACGGCGACCAAGTCAGAAGAGGAAACAGCGGCGATGAAGATCACTGTCCTCCATGGAGCCTCGTGCGATTCGCGCGGCCGGACAGCGCTGTAGCTGCGGAGCAGCGGCAGAAAGTAGCCCACAGCGTGAGCTGTGGGTTG
>JAYUUX010000535.1:0-4656 GCA_043754645.1 Verrucomicrobiales bacterium
ATCTGTCGTCTTCCCAGACCGACTCCCGCAAATACAGGGTCGATACCCGCGATCCGTCGTCCAAAAGGAACCAGACGGCAGAAGGCGGCCCTGGACGAACGCGAAGCAGCCTCTCCGTGTATGTCAGGCGGTCCTGAGGCCCCCAGTGATAGGGACCGCGCGAAACCTTGGTTCCATGGATGCGGTAGTTGGATTCGCATCGCCGGAACAAAACCGAATTGGCTGTCGCCCCTATCAAAGCGCCCTCTCCGGATGCAACCAGCTTCGATGACCGACCGTCGAAGAGAAACCAGTCCTCCCAAAGCGCGGAAAAGTCGGACTCCATCGTGCCACTGCGAAACACCACTAAGTTTGTTCCACCTATGCTGACGAGGCCGTGGTTACGCGGGAGATCGAACGAGTGATAACGGCTGTGATATGGGCAATTGATAGAAGCCAGCTCCGATGGGGAAAGCACTCCGTTGAACCACTCCTGCTTGAAGGCGATCTGCTGGGGGATAGTCGCGAGGTTGGTGGACCAGATGACCTCCCCGGAACTGGTAGCCCTCACCTCCAACCGCTGCTCGTGGATCATCGCGAACGAATTGGTCCCGGACGAAACAGCGGGAGAGGGCAGTCCCACAAAGGGAGCACTCCACCTTTCCGATCCATCCACCACGTCCACCCCGACGACCCAAGAACTTCCAGCCTCCCCGCCGCTGAACACCCAAACCGCGGTTTGTCCGGCAACAAATACGATCCGGGAATACACCGCGCCAACTTGGGGCGGCAAGGGACGGGACGCGACGACGCGGGTTGCCGCGAGGAACCAAACAAAGCAGGCCAGCACGATCAGCCAAGGCCTGCCGTATGGACGCTGCCCCTTCATGATGTGGTGACATTCCGCCTACGCGCCTTTCGGTCAACCCGCAAGTCGGTGCATACCCACGCTTCGGACGGGGATGGTTGGCACCCAACCCGGCCTATTTCGCCGCCGGGAAATCCCTCTGATAACGCTTCAGCAGCGCGGCGGGATCGTTCGGCACGAGGTAGATCTTCTGTCGAACCGTCTTCCCTTCGCCTGCCGCCAATCCACCCACGGCCGGGTCGCTGTGGAAGCAGACGTAGACGCCTTCGAAGAGCTCGTGGGTGCGATCGCTGGCGGTCGCGAGGATCCAGCGGTTGTCGGCCGAGAAGCAGCCGATCAGGCCGTTGACCGGGCGATCCAGGGCCAGGGGGCGGGGATTGGCGTCGGCGTCGGCCACCCCGGGCATCGGAAAGACCTGACCTCCCAGATAGAGCGCATTGGTCGTGCGGCGCAGTTGATCGAGGGTGGTCAGGCCATTGGTCGTGTATAGGAAGGTGCGACGGATGAAGTCGGTCTGGGTGCGTCCGGTAAACGCAGGGACACGGATGCACGCAGGCTGAAACCACTGGAGATCGATCCGGCTGGAACCGCGGTTCGTGAGGACGAAACGGATGTCGAGCTCGTCGGCACTGGCACGGATCTCGTGGCGCACTTCGACGTTGGTTGCGACGAGGGTGAGGAACTTGAGATACGAACCATCCGCCGCGCTCTCGAGCAGCGTCGTCTTGTGGCGCAGGACCGATTGGCCCCAGTCGCGGCCATTCGCGCCGGACCGCAGGAACGCCTCGAGATACCAGACCTCCAGACGCCCGCCGGGCAGGTGCGGCGCGGTGACCGCGAGCACGTTGTTCGTCCAGGAGATCCGCAGCGGTTCGGCGGCATGCACCGGCGAAGCAGCGAGCAGCAGTGCGAACAGGATCAGTATGCGACAGCACATGGGGGTGGTTGTTGTGCAAGTGAGACACGGGCGCGCGGCCAATGCACGCCGGGAACGCGGCTCTGGCGGTGGGCCGATCTTCGTGGTTCAGTCGCCGCGCTGGCATGGCTTCGACTGACTTGCTGACCAATCTGCTCCGGGATGTCTCGCGCTCGTTCTACCTGACGTTGCGCGTGCTGCCCGCGCCCGTGCGCCGACAGATCGGGCTCGCCTATCTGCTGGCGCGCGCGACGGACACGATCGCGGACACGGCGCTGGTGCCGGTGGAGCGGCGGTTGAGCGCACTGGATGAACTGCGCGGTCGGATCCAAGGAACACGAGACGGAGCGGTGTCCTTCGAAGAACTGGCGAAGGCCCAACCTGCTCTTCCCGGCGGCGGACTCCACGCCGAGAGGGTCCTGCTGGAGCGGATCGAGGAGGCGATCACGGCGCTGGCATTGCTCCCGTCGAACGATCAGCGCCTCATCCGCGAGGTGCTGGAAACGATCACGAGCGGACAGGAGCTTGATCTGAGGAGGTTTGAAGTGGGGGATAAACACCCAACACCCAACATCCAACATCCAACATCGAAGGAGGGTGCGTTGCGCAGTCTGCGGACGATGGAGGAACTGGACGACTACACCTTCCGCGTAGCCGGATGCGTCGGGGAGTTTTGGACGAAGACGTGCCGGGCGCATCTGTATCCGGAGCACCGGTTCGCGGACTACGCGGGATTCCTCGCGGAAGGCGTTCGTTTCGGAAAAGGCCTGCAACTGGTGAACATCCTGCGCGATTTGCCGCGCGACCTGGAACAGGGGCGCTGCTACATCCCTTCGGATGAATTGCTGGAGCTGGGGATGACTCCCGACGATCTGAAGGATCCGGGGAACGAAGCGCGTTTCCGCCCGGTCTACGATGGGCTGCTCGACCTCGCTTCGGGTCATCTCGCAGCCGGCTGGCGTTACACCTGCACCAATCCGTCGAACCAACGGCGCGTGCGACTGGCGTGCGCATGGCCGATCCTCATCGGGACGGAAACGCTGCGACTGTTGCGGAAGGGAAAGGTCCTGGACCCGGCCACACGGATCAAGGTGCCGAAGGCGCGGGTGAGGATGATTCTCTTGAAATCGTTGGCGACGCTCCCGTTTCCGACGAAGTGGGAACAGTTGTTCCGGGCGGCGTGACGACGGGAAGGCTCAGTTGACCATCGTGACCATGTTGGTCTGGCCTGGAGCGATGATCTGCCATTTTCCGCGGATAAGGGTGCGGAGCTCAGGAGTTCCCGGAGGCAGCTTGGTCGAATCCATGAAGTTCAGGTCGAACGCCCAGTTGCGGGTGGGCGGACTGTAGACGCTGCCCTTGCCCCAGCGGTTGGTCGCATACTGGCTCGGAAACATGACGACCATGGATCCGTTGTAGGTGAGCGTGTCGCCGGACCAGTTCTCGAGGAACCGGGGGAAGTTCTCCACGCCGCCGCTGTAGTTGCCGAAGGTCTTGCTCTCCACGATGCCGGCGAGGAAGGCCGCATTGACGGTCGTGTTGCCGGCGTTCCTCGCCGAATAGTTCGTCGAGTTCGAGTCGCTCCATGAAGTGGAGAGGATGTTGACCGAGTCTCCGAGGAGCGCGGCGGGCTTGGTGTTCGACGTGTTTGTCGTCCCCAGATGGCCGGACGTCGGCTGGTTGTAGTGGCCCTGGACGTAGATCGGACGCTCCGTCGAGACGGTGAGGCCGAGATCGGGGAGCGTCTGGCCGTTCCGCACGCGGACAGCGGCGAGGTTGGCGGAGTTGAGGGGACGCAGATCGCGGACGTAGACGCTGCGGACGTCGCGGTTGCCGAGGGAAACCCGGAGAAGCGTGTTCGAAGCGCTGAAGGTCCGAAGATTCCCGACGTCGAGGTTGAGCGGACGGATCGTCTTGCCCTCGCGCTCGTCCCAGAAGGAGCCGTTGGTGGTCGCGAGGAAATTCACTTCGTTCGAGGACAGCGTGATGGGGACGGTCGCCGGAAGGCCCGTTCCGATGGAGACGCCGTTGGTGTCCACCGTGATGACCAGGTCGGACTTGTTGTAGAATCGCTGCTTGCCCATCAGCGAACTCGAAGCCTCGGTCCCCGGCGGAGTCTGCAGGATCGCACGGACGGCCTCGGGCGTGTTGTTCGTGCCGATGGGCATCGTCAACGCCATCGTCCTCGAGTCGACCTCGCCGTTGTAGACGATCGCACCGGACTGGAGCGCCCGGCCGTCCCCCGGGGCCTTCGCATCACGGATGTCCCCAACGGCGGTGACGTGCGTGTTGAAGGTGAGCGTGCCGGATGGATCGGTGAACAGGCCCCGGTTGGAGTGCACCCGTCCGTTCACCGTCATGTCGGGTCCGTTCATGATCTCCATGTCGAGGTTGTAGAAGATGGCGAACTGGAACACGGGGATGTTGGCGACCTGCACCTCCTGGCCGACGGCACCGAAGAAGTTGTAGGAGCCGTTCGTCTGCCGGGCATTGGCGATGACCCGGTAGCCGGAGGCCATTCCGCGGAGGCCGGTGTATTGCGATTCGAGATTGGTGAACACGTTGGCGAACTGGCGCTCGACCAGAGTCCGGCCGCTGGTGCCGGCCCCGTTCTGGAACTCCCAACCGCTCCAGAACGGGGATTCCGAGGTGGAGGGAACCAGCTGCCGGTAGTTGGCGATGTTGGCGAAGACCAGGCTTTCCCCGTCCTGCTGGAAGTCCTGCGCAATCCTCGTCAGGACCTTCTCCGTGGCCGCCTCGGCGGCGGAGACGGAGGTGAAGTAGAGGTTGTTCCTCTCGATCTGCTTGGAGTTGCCGGAACTCCAGGCGATCACCCCCGCCAGCGCCAGCAGGCTGATGGCGGAAAAACCGACGACGACGAGCAGGGCGAAAC
>JAYUUX010000536.1:0-8971 GCA_043754645.1 Verrucomicrobiales bacterium
GGATCCAGATCAAGTCCTTCGAGTCGCTTACGCCCTACCTCCGGGCCGACATTGCCTACCTGGAAGAGTCGAAGGATGTGTCCGTCGAGACCGCCGCGCTGAGCCGCAATGCCGAGCAGTTGTTCCAGGACATCATCAAGCTTTCCCCAAACCTGTCGGAACAGGTGAAGGTCGCCGCCTTGAACACGCAGGAGCCGGGCAGGCTGGCGGACGTCATCGCTGCGTCGGTGAACCTCAGCCTGATGGAGCGTCAGGACCTGGTGTCGACACCGGTCGTCAGCGAGCGGATTTCCAAGCTGCTGCCATGGTTGAACCGTGAAGTCGAAGTGGCGCGTCTCGGTTCGAAGATCCAGAGCGAAGTCGCGGCCACGATGTCGAAGTCGCAGCGAGACTACTTCCTGCGCGAACAGATCCGTGCGATCCAGCGGGAGCTTGGCGAAGGCGATGCGGCCGGGGCCGAGGCGGCCCTGTTGCGGGAAGCCGTCGACAAAGCCGGCCTGTCCGAAGAAGCCCGCAAGGTAGCGCTTCGCGAGATCGATCGCCTTCAGCAGACTCCCCAGGCCTCGGCGGAATACACCGTCTCGCGTAACTACCTTGACTGGTTGACCAACCTCCCGTGGTCCAAAACCACCGAGGACAAGTTCAACCTCGAAGCCGCCGCGCGCCTGCTCGACAGCCAGCACCATGGCCTCGGCAAGGTGAAGGAACGTCTCATCGAGTTCCTCGCGGTCCTCAAGCTGAAGAAGGAACTCAAGGGCCCATCCTCTGCCTTGCGGGGCCTCCCGGCGTCGGCAAGACCTCGCTCGGAAAGAGCGTCGCCGATGCGTTGGGCCGCAAGTTTGGCCGAATCGCCCTGGGAGGTATGCGCGACGAGGCGGAGATCCGCGGGCATCGGCGGACCTATGTTGGCGCGTTGCCCGGGCGGATACTTCAGACACTGCGCCGACTGGAGAGCCGCAATCCCGTGATCTTGTTGGATGAGGTGGACAAGGTCGGATCCGACGGCCGTGGAGATCCTTCCTCCGCGTTGTTGGAAGTCCTCGATCCCGCGCAGAACAACGCGTTCATGGATCTGTATCTGGACGTGCCGTTCGACTTGTCACGGGTGCTCTTCATCACCACGGCCAACTGGCTTGATCCCATTCCGGGACCTCTCCGCGACCGCTTGGAAGTGATCGAGATCCCCAGCTACACTTCGGAGGAAAAAGTGGAGATCGCCACCCGGCATCTGCTGCCCCGCCAGTTGACGGAACATGGGCTGAAACGAGGCCAGCTTAAGCTGGGCAAACCAGCCCTGCGCCAGCTCATCGGAGATTACACCCGCGAGGCCGGCGTCCGGCAGTTGGAACGCGAGATCGCCGCACTCGCCCGCAAGGCCGCCCGCAATATCGTCGGCAAGTCCGGCCGGAAGGGGAAGGGGATCTCGGTCGAAGCGGCCGACCTTAAAGGGCTGCTTGGTCCAGCGCGCTTCAGTAGCGACCTCGCGGAGAAGATCGTCGACCCAGGCATTGCCATCGGACTCGCCTGGACCCCGGTCGGCGGCGAGATTCTTTTCATCGAAGCCACCCGCATGGCCGGCAAGGGCGGTCTTCTCCTCACCGGTTCGCTCGGCGACGTCATGAAGGAAAGCGCGCAGACCGCCTTGAGCTACCTGCGCAGCCAGGCGCCGGCGCTGGGGATTGATCTGGCCAACTTCGACAAACACGACATCCACATCCACGTGCCGGCCGGAGCGACTCCCAAGGATGGACCCAGCGCCGGGATCACGTTGGCCGCCGCGCTGGCGTCGCTGCTGACGCAGAGAAAGATCCGGACGGGGCTGGCGATGACCGGCGAGATCAGCCTCCGGGGACGGGTTCTGCGTGTTGGTGGAATCAAGGAGAAGATCCTGGCCGCCGCGCGTTCCGGCATCCACCAATTGATCCTGCCGGAACAATGCCGCAACGACTGGGAAGAAGTTCCGGCCGAAGTCCGGAAACGGCTGAAGGTCCATTTCATCCAGCACATCTCGGAACTCATACCCCTCGCGTTGGAGCCGGCCGCCGGACCCGCGGGCAAAGGCAGGAAGGGCGGGGGATCCAAACGATGAAGCTAATTCTCGCGATCGGCCTCATGGCGGCGGTCGGCGGCTGGTCCGGCGCCTGTGGGTTGTCCGCCGCCACATTGACGGATGGACGCCGTGCCTCCGAGACGACGTCGTTGTTCTCCCGCGCCGCTTCGAGCGATGCCATGCTGCTCGTCGAGGAGCTCCGGCAGCTCGTTCCGTCGGAAAGCTCGACGGTCAGCGCAGTCCTCCGAATCCGTCAGGGCAAGGAACGCCGCGACGTCCCGCTGCGGGTCATCGTGGAACGCTCCACCAACACGTGGTCCACTACCTACGAAGTATCGGCCGTCGCCGGATCTCCGGCCGAGCGTCTCGTGGTCGAGCGATCTCCATCCGGACGGTCCGCCTATCGTTTTGCCAAGGCCGGCAGCGACGGGAAGTTTCCCGACATGCTGCCGCTGGCCAGCGATCCGATGTCGCAGATGCTTGGGGGATCCGACTTCGCGGTGGGCGAGCTCGGCCTCGATTTCATCAACTGGCCCGAACAGCAGTTGCTCGCTCCCGAGATGCGGCTGGGCCAGCCGTGTCTCGTGCTCGAAAGCCGCCGTCCGGTCGCGCAGGGCTCCGCGATGATCCGGTCATGGATCGACCGGCAGACCGGCGGCATCCTTGTCGCCGAAGCCTACGACACGAAGGGCGCTCTGCTGAAGGAGTTCAACCTCAGCGGGAGCAGCTTCAAGAAAGTGAACGGCCGTTATGAACTCGAGGAGATGACGATGAGCTCCCACCAGCGGCGGTCGGAAACCAAGCTGCGGTTCGAGTTGGCCGCCGATAAACCATAGGACGCCGCCATGCTGAAGATCCTCGAAGCGTTTCTAGTTTTTGGAACCACCTTCGGCATCATCGGCTGGCTGGTCTGGCGGAGCCTGAAAAAGAGCGACGACCGCCTCCGGACCGGTTCGAGGATCGGCCTCGCCGCGGCGATCCTCGGCCTCTGGATATTCAAGGTCCTGCCCATGGCGTCCGAAGGTGGGTTCGGGGCGATCATGGCCCTTCTGGGAACTCTTCCGTTCATGATCATCCTGGGGATCCTCTTTGCGCCCCAGCTCGGTCGGTGGATCGCGGCGCCGCTGGCCAACCTCTACGACGGCGGGAGCACCGAACTGATCCCGCGCGCGAACTACACAATCGCCGAGGCGCGGATCATGCAGGGGAACTTCGCCGCCGCGGCCGCCGAGATCCGCTCGCAGCTCCAGCGCTTTCCAAACGACCAGCGGGGCTGGCTGATGCTGGCGGAACTCCAGGCGGGCAAGTTCAACGACATGGACGGGGCGATGCAATCGCTCACGATGATCCTGTCCCAGGTGGACGCCCCGGTCTCGATCATCGCGGCTGCGGCCCACCTAGCCGCCGACCTCAACCTCAAACATGCCCGTGATCCCGATGCCGCGCGCGAACGGCTCAACGAGATCATCGAACGGTTCCCGGATTCGGTGCAGGCGCAGCAGGCCGCCGAGCGGATCGGGCACCTTCCGACCCGCGAACAGCTCGAAGGAAAGGCCGCGCCGCAATCGGTCAACCTGACGGTGGGCCATCGCGATCTCGGCCTGAAACACGAGGTCATCCTGCCGCCGGAGGCGACATTGGACGAACGATTGACCGCCCTGCAGACACAGTTGGGAGTTCATCCGGGCGATTCCGAAGCCCGGGAGAAGCTGGTGATGCTCTTCGCCGCCGAACTCCATGATCTCGATTCCGCCCGGGCCCAGGTCAACTACGCGATCGCCGTCCCGAACATCACGATCAAGCAGCAGACCCGTTGGCTCCATCTCCTGGCCGCGCTCGAGATCCGATACGGCAAGAGCATCGAAGCCGCAAAACGGGCGCTGGAGAGGATAGTCACGGCTTGGCCGAAATCCGGTTATGCCGAAGTGGCGCAGGACCGGATCGCGCGGTTGGCGACGGAGCTGCGGGGCGCCGCTGATGCGCCGGTAGCGGTGGAACTCGGCGTCTACGAACGCGACATCGGGCTGAAAAAATCCGGCGGGCCTTTGATGGATGACGCAGTCGCGCCAATCGCGGAATCCGCCGAGGCCCTTCCCAAGCTCGCCCCCGCAGTGCTGCGAACGGGCGAGCTGCTCACGGCTAAGCCCCAAGCGGAGGCCAAACCCGCGCCGACGCCGTTGAAACGTCCAACGATCAAGATCTAGCGGGAGAGGCGGAGTCGTTTGGGACTTCCCGTTAAATGAAAAAGCGCGGCCGACATCGGTCAGCCGCGCTTTTGTGGAGATCGGACCCGATCAGCGGGTGGCCGCGAGCTGCAGGGCGATCTGCTTCTGGATCTCGGCGACCAGATCCAGATCGGTGCCGCCGGCCTTTGTGCGGGCCTGCACATCGACTTGGACCGTCTTGGGATCGAGCTCGGAAGCGCGGACCCAGACGTAGCGCTCAGCCACGCGGGCGGTGATTGTCAGCATCACGGAATCGTCGCCCGTGATCTGTCCGAGACGGCTGAGGACGACGCGGGTGGCGGCAAGCGCCTGGGGAACGGTCCGCTCGTAGCGGCCGGTCATGGTGTCCTTGCGGAAGGGAACGGCGGCCTTGTTGCGGCCATCGAGGGTTCCGACACAGCCCGTGACACCGACGGAAACAGCAGCGCAGAGAGCCCAAAGGAAAAGATTTCGTTTCATCTGGCACCGATGCAAAGGGCAGGAAACCCACCGGTCAAGCCGGAAGGCTGGTTCCTTTCTCACCTTTAGGGCGCAGGTTCTCCAGGTCGGACAAGGTCATTTCCGCGATCAACTGCTTGAATGTCCGCGTCCGCTTCCAGCCGAGCTGCTGTTCGGCCTTGGACGGATTGCCGATGAGCCGCTGGGGTTCCGCCGGGCGCATGAAGCGCGGATCCTGCTTCACGAACTGCTTCCAATCGAGCCCGACTGTTTCGAATGCGATGCGGACAACGTCTTCGACCGAGTTCAACTCGCCGGTGGCGAAAACGTAGTCTCCGGGAGTGTCGTGCTGGAGGGTCAGGAACATTCCCATCACGTAGTCGCGGGCATCGCCCCAGTCTCGTTTCGACGACAGGTCGCCCAGCGAAAGCTCCTTTTCGATCCCGAGTTTGATCGCGGCTGCGGCGCGGCAGATCTTGCGCGTGACGAAGTTCTCCCCGCGCCGGGGCGACTCGTGGTTATACATGATGCCGTTGCACGCAAAGATCCCGAACGTGTCCCGGTAAACGGCCACCATCTGGAAAGCGAAAGCCTTGGCGCAACCGTATGGGTTCACGGGACGCAGCGCGGTCTTCTCGTCCTGGGGCACGTCCGTGGGCTTGCCGAAGATCTCGCTCGAGGCGGCATGGAACAGACGCGGCTTCTTCGGCAGATCACGGATCATCTCCAGCAGGCGTAGCGTGCCCATCGCCGTCATCTCGCAGGTCGATTCAGGAATCTCGAAGCTGAGTCCGACATGGCTTTGGCCGGCCAGGTGGTAGATCTCGTCCGGAGCCGCCTTGAAGATCACGCGCCGCAGGGTGGTCGGGTCATCGAGATCGGCGTAGTGCAGGAACAGCCGGTCCTTGTAGGTCGCGGAATCCGCGTAGAGATCCTTCAACCGTGACCGGTCGAGCGAACTCGTCCGACGGACCACGCCGTGGACGACGTAGCCCCGTTCCAACAGGAGCTCGGTCAGATAGGAGCCGTCCTGGCCGGTGATTCCCGTGATGAGTGCGATCTTTGACATTCGATTCCTTTAGTCCCGGAAATTCTGGAAGGTGACGGCCACTGGAAAGTCGTGGAAGCGCACGGCGGCGATGACCTCCTGCAGTTCGTCGCGGCTCTTGGCGGTCACCCGGATCTGCTGTTCCTGCACCTGGCTCGTGACCTTGAACTTTCCCTCGCGGATGAAGGCCGAGATCTTCTTGCCGTTCTCGTGGTCGATGCCCTGCTTGAGCTTGATCGACTGGCGGGCATGGCCGAGCGGTGAAATCTCCGCCTCTTTCCGGTCGATGCATTTCAGGTCGATCCCGCGTTTGGTGAGCTTGCTGATCACGATCTCCTCGAGGGCCTTGATCTTGAAAAGGTCGTTGGCCGACAGCTTGATCTCCTCCTTCTCAAGGGTGATCTCGGCCTTGCTCCCCTTGAAATCAAACCGGTTCGCCAATTCCTTCTTGGCCTGGTTGATCGCGTTTTCCAGCTCCATGCTGTCGATTTTGGAAACGATGTCGAATGACGGCATGGCGGGAGAATGTTCGTGGTCGACGTGTCGCTCAAAGCAAAACTTCTGCCGAGCCATCGACCGTCCAACGTGGGGACTTGAATCCGGCCCACCCGCGAAAGAAGCTCACGCCGCACATGAACCGCATCGTAGAGCGCTTCGCCAACCTCCGCCAGAACGGCCGCAAAGGCCTCGTCGTCTACATTGGCGCGGGCGATCCGCACCTCCAGGCCACCGAGGAGCTCACCATCGCCTTCGACCTAGCCGGCGCCGACGTGGTGGAACTCGGCGTGCCCTTCAGCGATCCGTTGGCCGACGGCATCGTGAACCAGCTCGCTGCCCAGCGCGGGCTCGAATCCGGCACCACCCCGCCCAAGCTGCTGGAAACCGTCCGCCGCATCCGCATCCGGTCGCAGGTGCCGATCGTGCTCTACGTCTATTTCAATATCCTTCACCGGCACGGCTTCCAGAAGTTCATCCAGGACTGCGCCGCCGCCGGGGTGGACGGCCTGCTGGTGCTCGACCTGCCGCCGGAGGAGTCCGAAAACTACGAGGCCATGATGGCCGCCGCCGGGCTCTGCAACATCTACCTCATGGCCCCCACCACGCCCGAAGCGCGGATGGAGATCATCGCCAAGCGCGCCCGCGGCTTCATCTACTACGTCTCCCGCGAAGGCGTCACCGGCATGCAGAGCAAGGTGGCCGACACCATCGCCGAAATGACCGGAAAGATCCGCGCCCACACCGATCTCCCCATCGCCGTCGGCTTCGGCATCTCCAATCCGGAACAGGCGAAGACCGTCGCGCAGTTCGGCGACGCCATCGTCGTCGGCAGCGCCATCGTCAACCGCATCGCCGAACTCGGGCAGAAGCCTGAGCTGGTGTCCCGCGTGGCAGGCTTCGTCGAGAGCCTCGCCAAGGCGATCAAACCCGTTTCCTGATCCTCCGATCCTACTCAGACATTTATGGCTACCAAGAAATCCGCTCCGTCCGCGAACAACGACCGCTTCGTCATCATCATGGCCGGCGGCAAAGGCGAACGCTTCTGGCCCGTGAGCCGAAACGCCACGCCCAAGCAGCTCATCACCCTCCTCGGCAAACGCTCCTTCCTCCAGCAGGCTGTCGATCGCTGTCTGCCCATCGTTCCCGCGAAGAACATCCTCGTCATCACCAACGCCGTTCAGGCCAAGGCCGTTGCCAAGCAGCTCCCCATGCTGCCCAAGGCCAACATCGTCGCTGAACCCGTCGGTCGTGACACCTGCGCCGCCGTCGCTCTGGGTGCGGCCATCGTGGGAGCGCGTTCCACCACCGCCGTGATGGCCGTGCTGCCCGCCGACCATGTCATTCCGAAGGAGAAGGATTTCCAGCAGGTGCTCAACGACTGCTTCGACATCGCGTCGCGCGGCCAGGTCATGGTCACCATCGGCATCAAGCCGACCGAACCCGCCACCGGCTACGGCTACATCCAGACCGGCAATGAACTGCCCAAACCCCACGGCGCGGCCAAGCCCTACAAGACCGCGTTCTTCAAAGCCGAGCGTTTCGTGGAGAAGCCCGATCTCGCCAAGGCCGAAGAGTATGTCGCGAGCGGCCACTACCGCTGGAACGCCGGCATGTTCATCTGGTCCTTCGTCACCGTGACCCAAGGGTTGCAGAACCATGTGCCCGAGCTGGCCCAGGCCTGCGAACGCTGGTTCAAGGTCGCCAACCAACCGGCGAAGTTGGCCAAGCTCCTTGCGAAGGAATATCCCGACATCAAGAAGATCTCCGTCGACTTCGCGCTCATGGAGAAGGCCCACAACGTCGTCTGCGCCGACGGCGCGTTCGAGTGGGACGATCTCGGAGCCTGGACCGCGCTGGCCCGTCACATGAAGCCCGACGCCGAAGGCAACTGCTCCGAAGGCGAGCTGGTCCACGTCGATGCCGCCCGCAACATCGTCTTCGATGCCCGGACGAAGAACCGCACCCCCATCTGCCTCGTCGGCGTGAAGGACTCGATCATCGTCCAGACCGACGACGCCACCCTCGTCGCCGCCAAGAGCGAAGCCCAGAAGATCAAACAGCTCGTGGCCAAGCTCACGGCCGACAAGAAGCTGTCTAAGCTGGTGTGACCTAGTCCTGGTAGGGCGGCGCAACAGCGAGGCTCCATCTTCGGCCTACTTCACCGGCTCCAATCGGATATCGCCAAGGTCAATTCCTTCAGGCGGGGCTGGATCAGGGACGGTGAAGCGGACCGAACCCACGGCGGTAGCGGGCTTCAATGTTCGGCGATCGTATTCGATGAGCGGTCTTGCGGTGATATGAAATTCATAATCGCCGGGAAGCACATCCGTGGCGGTCCAGATTCGGCCGTCTTGGGAGAGCGGGTAGTGTCGGCCAGACTTCTGTATCGCCCTGTTCTGCTCCAGTGCTCTCCAGCGTTGCTGCTCAATGGCACTCCCACCCACCGACGGGGGCGGCTCCATGCCGGGAGTGGCGATCACAGCAAACAGTCGGAAAAGCTTTGCATCCAGGTAGGCGGGATCGTCGCTAAGAATCGCCCGCACCGATGTTCCTCCCTCGCCGATCACAACATCTATGGTCTCACCGGCTGGAACCTCGACGATCTTCGAGTTCATCGGAGAGATGAGCACCCCGTCGCCGATCTTGGATTTTTTGATCTGTTGAATCCGCCATTCTCCCGGCGGTGCCTTGGCAAATCTGAATCGGCCTTCC
>JAYUUX010000537.1:0-1596 GCA_043754645.1 Verrucomicrobiales bacterium
AAACTTCGCCGGAATCGTCGAGAATCTCCTTCCCACAAACGCGCTCCGACCTAGCGTCGCGCCGTGCCAGTTCAGTTCACCATTTTGGGCAGCGGTTCCGGCGGAAACTGCGCCTTCCTCGAGGCCGGCGATACCCGCCTCCTCATCGACGCCGGCTTCAGCGGCCGGCAGATCCGCCAACGTCTTGCCACGCTCGGACGAGCCCCGGAAACGCTCTCGGGAATCCTGATCACCCACGAACACTCGGACCACATCTGCGGCCTCGCGGTGATCGCCGAAAAGACCGGGCTTCCCGTCTATTGCAACCGCCTGACCCGAGAAGCCATCGAGTTCAGTCTCAAGGTGAAGCTGAACTTCCGGACCTTTGAAACCGGCGCCCGTTTCGACCTTGGCGACGTCGGCGTGGATACATTCTCCATTCCGCACGATGCGCAGGACCCGGTCGGGTTCCTTCTTCGGACTGGTTCCGGCAACATCGGATTCCTGACCGACCTAGGCCACGCCACCAAGCTCGTGGTCGAACGCGTCCGCCCGGCCAACGTCCTTGTGCTCGAGTCCAACTACGATCCGAAGATGCTGCAGGAAGACACCAAACGCCCGTGGTCAGTGAAGCAACGAATCGTCAGCCGCCACGGCCACCTTTCCAACGAAGCCGCCGGTGGAGTTGCCGTCGAGATCGTCACCTCGGAGCTGAAACACATCTTCCTCGGCCACCTCAGCAGCGGGTGCAACCGCCCGGACCTGGCCCACTCGACCGTCCACAAGCGCCTGATCGAGATCGGCGCCACCCACGTGGGGCTCGAGGTCAGTTCCCAAGAGACTCCCAGCGCAACCTACACGCTCGAAATCCGAAACTCGCCGCAACCCGAGCAGGCCTCCCTGTTTCCGGCGTGAAGAACTTTCTCCGCAACCTCTCCGTCGCCTTCACCGCCGGCAGCGTCGGCGGCATCGTTGGTGCCACCGTCCTTTGGTTCGCCGCCCAGACCATCTTGCAACGAAACAGCCTCTTTGGGTTCACCGTGAAGGTCTCCGAAGTATGGGTCTCACAATTCGTCCTCATGGGCGGACTATGGGGCTTCCTCCAATTGCTTCCCCTTTTCAGCAACTTTCTCTGGAAACGCGGTCTCGTCCTGGCCGCTTTTCCCATTGTGGCCATGCTCACGGAATCCGCCCTGCTGCCGAAGACCGAGGGCTACTTATTCCCGCTCGTCCTGGAAAAAACCAAACCCTGGACCGAGATCGGCGCCCTACTCGTCTGGGGCCAAGTCTCGACCTGGTGGTTCGCCAAGGCGAAGTAGTCTGCTCAGACAGCATTTTAGGAGCGCGGCCCTCCGGGCCCGCAGCGCTCCCACCTTGGCCGCGAGATCCAAGGCCCCCTTCGTTCCCAGCCGCTGCGGCCTGGAAGCCCGCATAGTCGGGCGGTAACAGGCCGGTTCCGATGACAAGGCTGGAATTGGACACGGCTTGGCAACAGAAGATGCCGGCTATGTCCAAGAACTCCAAACCACGGGTGGTCCGGCGCGGAAGCGTCGCGGTCAAGATCTACAGGGTCAGCAACCGGTCGGGCGGGGCGAACTACGAGCAGTTCGTGGTCGC
>JAYUUX010000538.1:0-1885 GCA_043754645.1 Verrucomicrobiales bacterium
CGGTTGGGACACGTGTTCCCGGCGATGTCCAAACGCCTGGCGCCCGACTTTTTCTTTCATCAACAGGTCTACCGGGCCGACGGCGAAACGCTCCGGCTCCCGACCGGCACCTACACGGTGCAGTTCGCCCGCGGGCCGGAATCCATTCCGGAGAGCCGGCAACTGGAGGTGAAGCCCGGCAAAAACGAATGGTCCTTCAAGGTCCGGCGCTGGATCGATCCCGCGATCCTTGGCTGGATCTCCGGCGATCATCACATCCACGCCGCCGGATGCGCCCACTACACAAAACCCACCGAAGGCGTGCACGCGCCCGACATGATGCGCCATATCCTCGGCGAGGATCTCAAGGTCGGGGCGAATCTCACGTGGGGACCGTGCTTCGACTACCAGAAGAAATTTTTCACGGGCAAGGACGACGTCGTTTCCGCATGGCCGTGGATCCTCCGCTACGACGTCGAAGTGAGCGGATTCGGTTCCCATGAATCCGGCCATCTCTGCCTGCTTCGGCTCAAGGAGCAGATGTATCCCGGCGGCGACTCGACGGGCCACTGGCCGAAGCTCGGGCTCAATACGCTCAAGTGGGCCAAAGCCCAAGGCGCTCTCGTGGGTCCCGCACACAGCGGCTGGGGACTCGAGGTGGATTCGACGGCCCTCCCGAACTTCACCATCCCGCCGTTCAACGGCATCGGCGCGAACGAATACATCGTCGATGTGACCCACGAGGTTCCCGGGCCGGCCGGCAAACTCGTTCCCGCCGTGGATTTCCTCTCCACCGTCGACACGCCGTATCCGTGGGAGCTGAACATCTGGTATCAGACCTTGAACGCCGGATTCCGCACCCGCATCAGCGGTGAGACGGATTTCCCATGCATCTACAGCGAGCGCGTCGGCTTGGGGCGCAGCTACGTGAAACTGGGAAGCAAGTGGACCTACGAAGACTGGTGCGAAGGCATCCGGGCCGGAAGAAACTATGTCAGCGACGGCCTCAGCCACCTCATCGACTTCCGTGCGGATGAAGTGGTCATGGGCGAAGGCGGGAGCCAGTTGAACCTGCAGGCGGCCGGGCCCCTGACTTTCCGGGTCCGAGCGGCCGCGATGCTGGAAGAGAAACCCAAGTCCAACATCAAACAGCGCAAATTCACCGAACATCCCTACTGGCACGTCGAACGCGCGCGCATAGACGGGACCCGGACGGTGCCGGTCGAGTTGATCCAGAACGGCTTCGTCGTGGCGAAGACCACGATGCTGGCCGACGGCACGCTGCAGGACATCGAGTTCAAGGCCGAAGTCGCGCGGTCCAGCTGGTTCGCCATCCGCATCCTCCCGAGCTCCCACACCAACCCGATCTTTGTGGAAGTCGGCGACAAACCGATCCGGGCCTTCCGGCGCAGCATCGAGTGGTGCCTCAAGAGCGTCGATCAATGCTGGAAGAACAAGGAGCGGTTCATGAAGGGCGCCGAACTCGTCCAGGCCAAGGCCGCCTACGAACACGCCCGGCAGGTCTACACGAAGCGCCTCGCGGAATGTGAGTGGGATTGACCCAGCGACATGCTGTCGCGGAATCGTCACCGGCAGGCCGGTTGCGTCGCCGCCCGGTCGTGCTCACGATACCCTCCATCAAGTCATGAAATCTGTTCGAGCGCTTTTCGCGGTGATCATCCTGTCGGCCTTCGCGTTCGTCGGGTTTGAGCGAATGGCGGTCGGCGCTGAAGGCCCGGCTCAGGCGCCCACAAACCGGTGGTGGAAGGGCAACCTCCACACCCATTCCCTTTGGAGCGACGGCGACGACTACCCCGAGATGATCGCCGCATGGTATAAGGACCAGGGCTACCACTTCCTCGCCATCTCCGACCACAACCTCATGCAACTCGGCGAGAAGTGGTTC
>JAYUUX010000539.1:0-3221 GCA_043754645.1 Verrucomicrobiales bacterium
TTCTCCTATCTCTGATTATCGCGTTCTGCCGAGAACGGCAATGGGCTAACTGCGAAAGCAGGTGAGAAAGTGAGAAAGTGAGAAAGTGGGCAAGGCAGCATGGCGTTTTCTCACCCGCTCACTTTCCCACCTGCCCACCTGCATCTTTCCAGAACACCGTTCGAAAGATTCTTTTCACGTCCACGATCCCCGGCTCCTGCCGTTGTTCCGTGAACGGCTTCATCCCATCAGCCGTTCTCGGCGGGATGTTTCCCGAGGGCTGTCGACCACTTACCCTGTGCCGATGACGGCAGGTGCCGTGAACTCGTTCACGGCTTCACGCCTTCACGCGAGGTCGACTCAACGCGAGTTGCCGTTCACGGCTTCGGTTGCCCCCTTGCGCGATCATCCGGTGATCGTGCTTTGATGTGAGAGGCGACTGCGTCGCCCCGTGAAACGAGACAGGTTTGTCCCGTGAATGGGGGCAGCTTATACCGTGAACCGGGACAGGCGACTACCGTGAAGCCGGGCAGGTTTTCCCGTGAACCGGGGCAGATTTATCCGTGCAACTTGGGGATCTGACTGGGGAATCCGGGAGGCAACTTCTTAACTAGGTATTAAACTATTAAACAACAGGGGGTGGTGTGGAGGAATTGAAGGAAGGAAGGG
Source organism: Verrucomicrobiales bacterium (assembly GCA_043754645.1). Classification (GTDB taxonomy): domain Bacteria; phylum Verrucomicrobiota; class Verrucomicrobiia; order Limisphaerales; family CANJSG01; genus CANJSG01. The sequence continues at coordinate 649 of JAYUUX010000539.1, forward strand.
ATGAGATGAACTTGGCCGAGTTCCCGTTGTCGCTGCTCGCAGATCGGGCGGGGCCGGAGCAGCGTTCGCTGTGCTTCGAGGACTCGGTCTGGGACGAAGGGAGGAGGGAACGCATCACGCGTCAGCTGACGGTCACGGCCTCTGAGAAGCACGGACTGCCTACGGCGCGAGATGACGAGGTCTTGCTGGGACTGGTGCAGTTGTCGAAGCAACGGAACTTCGAGGACCGCAAGGTCCCGTTCACGCGTTACCAGTTGGTCGAGCTGCTCGGCTGGCGCGAAGAGGGGAGGAGCTACGCCCGATTGGAGGAGTCTTTGCTGCGCTGGGTCGGCGTCACGCTCCACTACCGCAACGCCTGGTGGAGCCGCGAGGAGCAGAGCTGGGTCGACGAGACATTCCACGTCCTCGACAACGTCACGTTGCTCGACCGCGAACGGGTCGTCCGCAAACGGAAGCAGGATGCCTTGCCACTCTCGCAGTTCACCTGGAACGACGTGCTCTTCCGCAGCTTCCAGTCGGGCAATTTGAAGGCGCTCGATTTCGAGTTCTATAGGTCGCTGGAAAGTTCGGTGGCGCGGAGACTCTACCGGTTCCTCGACAAACGGTTCTTCCACACCAAACGCTGGGAGTTCGATCTCAAGGAACTGGCCTGGACCCACGTCGGCCTCTCGCGCAACTACGACACCGCCAACCTGAAGCGGAAGCTTCTGCCGGGATTGGTCGAGCTAGAGGAGAAGGGGTTCCTGACACCGAGAGCTGAACGGTTTCGTAAAGTCTCGACCGGCGTGTGGAAGGTGGCCATCGAATCGGCGCGCACCAAAAAGGCGGAAGTTCCCGAGCCGGTGCGGTGGTTGACGGAGCGGGGAGTGACCGCCGCGACGGCGCAGTCGCTCGTTACCACTACTCCGCTCGAACGCATCCGCCACCACGTCGAAGTCTTCGACTGGCTGGTCTCGAAGCGCGACGCCAGGGCTTTGCGCAACGCCCCGGGTTTCCTCGCCTGTTCCATCCGTGAAGACTACGCGGCGCCCCAGGGTTTTGTGTCGAAGGCGGAACGGGAGGCGAAGGCAAAGACAGCCCACGCCTCAAAACAACAAAAAGACGCCGACAGAAAAAGGATCGAGGAAAACGAAGAAGCGGCTACGCGGGCCGAAGCCGAGGCGTTCGACGCAGCGTGGAACCTACTTGCCGAACCCGACCGGCGACAGCGTGAGGCTGCCGCATTCGCTGTGGCCACCCGATTGGAGCGGACGATCCTGGACAGAGACGGGCCCTTGGCCGCCGTCACCCGACGTTCCCTCCTGCGACGCAGCCTTCAAAAACAACGATAGTGCTCGAAGGAAGTCACGCGCGCCTGCTTCCTCGGTTCGGTGCTGGCGAATGTTCCATCCGGCCGTTGCACCGGAGTGTGTTTGCCGCCGAAGTGCAGGACCATGTCCTCGCGGAACAGATCCCGGTCCAGCGGATGCATCGTCTGCGTCTTGGCACCGCCGGGCACCACCCGCCAAGCCAGCCTGCTCAGCCGCGATTCGAGGCTTTCGCCCTTTCCGGCCTTTGGATCAGTGCCCATGCGATTGGCCCTTGTCCTGAGATTGTTGTTTGGTTTGAGCGGGCTTCTCCTGCGTGGATTGTTTCTTCGGCTTCGGCGTGACGTGCGTCTTCTCCAATTGCGCCGCCAGCGCGCTGCGCAGGGCTGATTTCTGCGGTTTCGTCAGGGGATGGAGTTTCTCCGCTCCCTGCTTCAATCGCCGGCCTAGGTTTTCCAGCCGCTTTTCGATGGGTGTGTCGGACATGTCAGCGTTCTCCCTTCAACAGTTTTCGCGCGGTGGCAAGGCCGCGGTTAATGGTCATCCGCACGGCATCCTTCGACTTGCCGAGTTCCTCGGCGATCTCCTCCAGATCCGCGCCGTCCACATGGTATCGCCAGAGGCAGTGACGGATGTAGTCGTCCATCCCATCCAGGATGGCCCAGACTTCCCGAAGATCCTCGCGTTCGTAACCCATGAGGGCCACGAAATCGCCCGACGCCTCGACCAGATGCCAGAACTTGTCCGCTTCCATCAGCTGGAGCCGGTTCATCTTGTCCAGACGAGTCGCCAGTTTGTTCCGGGCAATGGTGTAGACCCAACCCCAGAATGCCGTATGGGTCGCCGCCCGGCAGCCATCCAGCCCGAGCACCACGGCCAGCAGCACGTCCTGCCGGAGATCGTCAACCTCGTCCAGCGGACAGCGTCCCGCGAGGAAGGTCCACAGCTCCGGGGCCAACTCCTCCGCAATCCGCTCCGCGATCAGCAGCTTGGTCTCGGCGTGCGCCGCCTCGCGGTAGCGCCCGAGTTGTTCGCCATAGTCCTGCATGTGCTTGAAACGTGAGGGGTGACCTTACGACGTGGCAACGGATATCGCCTCAGGCGGCCCCGCGGATGTTCTTGATCTGCCAATGGCGGTAGATGGCGTTGGTCGCCTTCGCCAGCCACACGAGATCCTTCGCGTGGTCCTGCACCGACACGGTGGAGAAGAACTTGACCGCGTTCTTGCTCGGGTTGCCCAGGGGCTTGAGCAGCCCCGCCCCCACG
>JAYUUX010000540.1:0-6106 GCA_043754645.1 Verrucomicrobiales bacterium
GCTTACGCATCCGGCGGGAGGTCTTCCGCATTGATCTTGGCCGCATTTTCAAACCGGGTGTATTTCTTGAAAAACGTCAGGTGAACATCGCCCGTGGGGCCGTTGCGCTGTTTGGCGATCAACACGTTCACCGGAATGACGTCCGACTCAACCCCATCCTCGCCGTCGTCGTCACGGCTTTTTGCACGGCCGGGGCTGCTGGGGTCCGCCTTGTAGAGCAGACCCACCAGATCGGCGTCCTGTTCAATGGCCCCGGACTCGCGGAGATCCGAGAGCTTGGGCTTGCGGTCCTTGTCCTTCTCGAATTCGCGGTTCAACTGGCCGAGGACGATGACGGGAACCTTCAGTTCCTTGGCGATTCCCTTGATGCCGCTCGAAATGTCCGCGATCTCCTGCTGTCGGTTGTCCGCCCGGCGGTTGGTTGAGTGCAGCAACTGGAGGTAGTCGATCACGAAGAGCCTCACACCATGCTGCTGCCACATCCGGCGGGCCTTGGCGCGGAGCTGGAGGATCGAGAGGCCGCTCGTGTCGTCGATGTAGAGCGGCGCGGCGGCCAGACGACCAGCCCAACTGGTGAGCTTGGCGAAGTCGGTCTCGGCCAGGAAACCCTCGCGGATGTTCCGCATGTTCACCCGGGCGCAGGAAGAGATCATGCGCATGACCAGCGATTCCGAGGTCATTTCAAGGCTGAACACACCCACAGGAATCTTCTGCTCGATGGCCACGTGCTCGACGATGTTCATGGCGAAGGACGTCTTGCCCATCGAAGGTCGGGCCGCGATCACGACCATGTCGCCCGGCTGCAGGCCGTTGGTCATCTTGTCGAGATCGGTGAAGCCGGTCGCAATTCCCGTCGGCTGGCCCTGCTGAAGGTAATACTGCTGGATCTTCTCAATGGTTTTGTTGACCAGCTCCTTCATGCCCGGCGTCGAGGTCGAGACCCGCTCTTGGCTGATGGAAAGGATGTCCTTCTCCACCTCGTCGAGCAGGCCGTCCACGGATTCCGTGTTCTCGTAGGCCTTGGCCAAACCGCCGGAACAGACCTGGATCATCCGGCGAAGGATGTATTTCTCCCAAACCGCATTGAGATAGGTGCCGATCATCGCCGGCGACGCCACCATGTCGGGCAAGGACGCCGTATAGGCCCGGCCGCCGGCCGCTTCGAGGAGTCCGCGATCCTTCAGCCGCTGCGGAACGGTGATCAGATCGATGTGCTCCTTCGCATCATACATCCCGGCCAGCAGATCGAAGAGGACCTGATGCCGCATGTCGTAGAACGCCGCGGAACCGCACTTCAGCTTCTCCAGGCATTCCCCCATGCAATCCTGCGGCGCGAGCAACACGCAGCCGAGAACGGCCTGCTCGGCTTCGGCCGCGTGCGGAGGCAGCTGGTCACCGGGCCGCATGTGGTTGGTCGACGAATCCTCGCTCTTCCGGCTCCGGCGCTTGCGCGCGAATCCCGGCTCTTGCGGCTGTCCGCCTGGAATGTCCGTTCCGTCGATCATGGGTCGGAGAGCAAACGCTGTTGGCGGGGTTCCGGCAAAGTGATTCACCCGCACATCGGGTATTCTTTCTCAACAGCTGCTCACAGGTTGTTCACAGGCCCGTGTGCTTGCGAAGCTCCGCCAGAAATGCCGCCTTCGCGGTGGCGTCCGCGAAATCCCGCTTGGGAATGGTGAACCCGGCCGCATTGTCGACCCACAGGAACAAGTGGTCGTTGGTCTCGTCGATTCGCCGGATCGCCTTCCAGAACAGCGTCATCTCATACCCTTCTCCCGACAGCACGACCCCCTGCCCCGTCAGCACCGCCTTCTTGGGACCTAGGATGAACCCGTTCGCGACCGGCTGGAACTGTCGCAAACGCCGCTTCTGAAGGACAATGAACGCCAAGCTCACCGCGAGGACGGACCCAATCGCCGAAGGAAGGTGCAGCCCGAATTCTGACCTGCGGGTCATCGGCACCATGATCAGACCGACGAGCAACCCGGTGAGGGTGACGTCAACCAATCGCTTCCATGTCGGAATTGACCGCAGAACCTGGGCGCCTTGCGCCGCGAGATCCTGCGGCTTGATTTCGTAGTCGATGTGCACGGGAACCTTTTGGCCGACGCAACCATTTCGACCCAAGTCCGGCAATCAGAAGACTCCTCTGCCCTCAATTACTTCACGTAGACAAATCCTCCGGAGCACGGCGTCCTCCCACTGAACCCGATGCCCGGCAACCCTGATTTCGATCTCGCCAGCCTCTACGACGCCCATGCCGGGCCGGTCTTCGCCTTCGCCCTGAACCTGACCCGCTCGGAAGCCGACGCGCGCGACGTGCTCCAGGAAGTCTTCATCCGACTCGCCAGACATGCGGACGAATCGGAGCCGATCCGCGATGCACGCGGATTTCTCCTGCGCCTGGCCCACAACCAGATCGTCGACCTCAGCCGCCGGCGTGTGACCCGAAACCGTCGTGAGGAAGCGTTCCAGACCGACGCGCTGGAATTGTTCGCACCGTCCGCCGATCCGGACGAAGCGGCCTTTCGCGCCCAACTCGCCGACTCCCTGGCCGAACTTCCCGAGGACCAACGCGCCGTCGTCCACCTCAAGCTCTGGGAAGGGCTCACCTTCGAGCAGATCGCGGACACGCTCGATATTCCGGCCAACACCGCCGCCAGCCGATACCGCTACGGTTTAGACAAACTTCGCACCCGGCTGCGTCCCCTTTACGAAGAGATCCGCTGAACCCGCATTCGCCATGAAGCCATCCGAAAATCCCCAGCCGAACGGTTCCGATCCGCTGGAAGAGCGCCTTCGCCGGACCACCTTCCGCGCGCCATCACCCGCTTGGCGTGACGAAATTATTTCCGCAGCGGCCGCAGCCGAACAACCACAGCTTCGCGCTATCACTCCGGTCGGAAGCCCCACGTTGATTCAACATATGGCAGCCTGGTTCCGTGGCATCCCTACTGAATGGAGCGCCGCCGCCGCACTGTGGGTGATCATCCTGACCATCAATTCCCTAGCGTCGCCGAGCGGTTCAGCCGGCTCCTCCAACTCGGGCAGCATCTCGATTGCCTCGGCTGAACAGCGGGACGAATCGATCCAACAAGCGTTGGCCTTCCGTCGCCAGCTTCTCGGCGAACTTCAAGGCAGCGACGTCATCGACGACCTGCCTCGCCCGGCCCGGCCTGAAATCGACCGCTTAAAGCGCCAGTTGAATTTCCTCGGCACCAACGGCCTCGCCGCCGCCAGTGCCTGAACCCGGTCTCAACCCATCATTCCCATGAAACTCCGCGACACCCTCAGCGCCACCCTTTTGGCCCATGCCGACGCCCCGCGCGGCTGGAAAACTCCGCTCAGTCCCGACCCGGCGAAGGCCTATCCGATCTGGTTGCTCGCCGTGCGCAGCCTGCTATGGGCAATGCTCTTCACCGGCCTGTGCTGGCTATGGCTTCACAACTCCTACGGCCAATGGGTCATCGTGTGGTGGCCGTTCTGGATGGTGGTCTCCATCGCCGTCGTCTGGGGGGGAATGACCTTGCTGGCGTGGAACCGTCGCGCTGTCCGGCAGCAAGCCGCATCAGCCGCCGGCCAACTGATGCCCGAGTTGGAACGCTTGCCGGTCTGGGCGCGCTTCACTCTCGTGCCGATCTACTACCTGCTCTTTTTCGTGCTGACCCCGCTGGTCCTGGCGCTGTCCGTAGCCAACACGATCTACCGCGCCGAATGGTCCAGCTACCGCGCCGAACTCGTCTCGCGCGGCGTCGAACTCGACATCGTTCGCATGGCGCCCAAGCCGGTTCCCGACGCGGACAACTTCGCCACCACGCCGCTCTTCAAGGATCTTGGATTCTCCAGCGAAGCATTGAGAAGCCCGGCCAGCTCCAACGCGCAACACCGCCTGCGATCGCTGGATCTTCCCAGGGAAAACCAGCCCAATTCACCGCTCTGGCAGTCCCAGAATCGAATCTCGCTGGCGGGCTTTCGCGCCGCCTTCACCAATGCCGCCGTCTTTCCTCAGTCGCCCGGCAACTCGTCCGATGCCGCTGCCGTCCTGAATGGTTTGAAAGGCATGGAAAAGGAGCTGGAAGAGATCGAAACCGCCTCTACCCGACCCGCGATGGCGTTCCCCGTTCGTTATCAGGACCTGTTCGGCGCCCTACTGCCGCACTTGGCTCCCGTGAAAAGCCTCAGCTCGACCTATCGAGTTCGCGCCACTGCGAGGATACATGCCTCCGATCCCGCCGGGGCCTTGCAGGACGTGAAGACCGGATGGCGACTGGGAAAAATCTCCGAATCGGAACGGTTCCTGATTTCCTACTTGGTAGGCATCGCCATCGACGCTCAGACCATGCAACCGATCTGGGAAGGCCTTCAGGCCAAGGTTTGGAACGATGCCCAGTTGGCCGAATTGGATTCCCTCCTCGCCCCCCGCGACTACCCCGCCCTTTGCCGACGAGCGGTCGACTTTGAACGGGCCGGCAGCACCACGATGATGGAGCTCTGGGTCCGTGACAGTGCAGCGCTGGGAAAATCCGCTCGAATGCTGGATGGCGTGGAGGGAGCCGACGGGGTCGGATTGCTTCAAATGACAACTGTCCTGCAAAGCCGGTTCTTCATCCTTCAGAACCTGATTTCCTTGAACCAATGGTATGATCAACTTCTGCCGCTCGACGGGGGCTCGCCGGACTTCAGGGTCGCTCAGCAGGCGGTTTCTAGCTTGCTAGGGAAACCCCGCCACCCGGCAATCAGATTGGTCCGGCCCCTCTTCCCCGCCATTGGGGGCATCTTTCAAAAGGCAGCAACTGCCGAAACGCACCAGGCCTTGTCCCGCACCGCCATCGCTTTGGAGCGGCACGCTCTCGCCACCGGCAAATACCCGGATTCCCTGTCGGCGTTGACCCCGAAGTTTCTCCCCGCCGCACTCAACGATCCTTTCAGCAAGGCTCCCTTCCACTACGCCAAAACAAGCGACGGCCGCTTCCTACTCTACTCGGTCGGACCCAACGGCCGCGATGACCAGGGCCGCTCCGGCAAAAAAAAGGAGAAGGACATCGCCAGGATCGCCGCGACGGAAAATCCCCAGACCCCGGCAACCGCTACCGCCGACGACATCGCCTGGACCTACCTGCCGCTGGCGCAGTGACCGGGCCTCAATCAGCTGTTATCCGACCGAAGCTCTACCTCAATTCCGCCAGTCAATGCCATGAAGAGATCTGCGTTATTAGCTGGGTATGTGTTCCTGATCGGCTCGTTCGTATTCGCTGGAATGGTTGCGGTGCACTTTCAATACCTCTCTGCGGCTCCGATGCTTTTTCTCGCTGGTGTTCTACTCGGGTTGACATGGCACCGTAACGCAAATCCATCATTGTCCGCCTTTGTGGTCTCGATCATCAGTATTTTGGCCATCCCGGCTTCCTATGTATTTTCCGCCTGTTACGACCCACTGGTAAACTTGGGGCCCAGCTTGTTCCTGCTTTGCACTCCACTGGCGGCAACGTTAAGTGCGACCGAGATCTACAAACAGGGAGCGTCTACTATTCGCGTTGCTTCTCTCTCTGCGTCGGTTGGCGCGCTGGTTGCGGGCGGAGCAACTGTGCTTTGGGCATTGGCAGCCAACGGCGGATAACCATGCGCTGCGGCTAACCCGGCCATCGCGTCGCGGTTTCAATCGACGCGTCTCGCGGGCCGGGTCGCTGAGCTTGGGTCGTTGGGCCATTCGGGCAGTGAATCGAGGAAGGCGGCCCCCGCCCCGCGGAACCTGAGCGTCGTCCCGTCGATCTTCGTCGGTTTGACCAGATTGCCGAAGATCGCCCCGACAATTCCACCGCCAATCAGCAGCAGGACGCCTACGAGACCGACCTCGCCGGAGCTCGACGAAATTGCGGCAAGGACCAAAGCCAGGCCCAGCAGCACGGCGCCCCAGCAGCCCCCGATCAACACCATGCGCCGTTTCCGATGGAGATCGCAGAGATGCACCGAAACCGTCGCCTGTTTCCGCACGATCAGCGCGACGATGACGTAGATCAAAAGGGCGATCAGGATGATCAGGTAGTAGGCCGGAGGGTGCCACGAAACCTTCCGCTTCAGCGGCGCCGAGTTGGTCGGCTCATTGCAC
>JAYUUX010000541.1:0-1828 GCA_043754645.1 Verrucomicrobiales bacterium
ACGATGAAGACGAAAAGCGGGAAGATCAGGTCGTAAAAACGGAAGCCCGCCCAGTCGGCGTGTTCCAGCTGGTAGGCGAGGAACTTGATGATCGAGAAACCCTCGCCGTTGTCTCCCGCCATCCGGCTGAGCGCGTAGACCAGCGCATCGCCCGCGATGATCCAGAACATGTCGAACCCGCGCAGCGCATCGATGGACATGAGACGACCGGAGCCGGGCGGGGGAGTGGTGGCTGGGGCGGACATTGCGGGCGAGAGTGCGCGGCCGGAAAGGCTGCGGCAAGCCGGGGCGGGCTACACTTCCGGTCAATGGGACGAACAGCGTGGAGAAAATGGCTGCGCCGCCGGCGCGGCTCGTTTCATCTGGGGGTCGTATCGATATGAATCTCCATTTTCTCCCAGTCGCATGGTTCTGCTGCCTCGTGGGCATGCTCCTCGTCCCCGGCTGCACCACGGGCGCCGGCGCGGTCCCCAAAACGCTGCGGATCCTCACCTACAACATCCATCACGGGGAAGGCTTGGACGGAAAGGTCGACCTCATCCGGATCAGCGAACTGATCACCAATCTCCAGGCGGACATCGTCTGCTTGAACGAAGTCGACAAGGGAGTGGCCCGGACCAAAGGGCGGGATCTGACTGCAGAACTGGCCGCTTTGACGCGGATGACCGGCGTCTTCAGCAACAACTACCACTACCAGGGCGGCGAATACGGCAACGCGATCCTGAGCCGTTATCCGGTGATCTCCTCGAGGAACACCCACTTCAAGATGCTCCGGCCCGGCGAGCAGCGCGGCATTCTCCAGGTAAGGATCGATGCTGGCGGCCGAGAGGTCGTTTTCATGGCCACGCACATCGACTATCGGCCGGATGACACCGAACGCTTGATGAACGTGGACGAGATCTTCGGCCTGCTCGACGGTTACCAGGGCAAGACCGTCATCGTGGCCGGTGACTTCAACGACACGCCCGGAAGGGCTGTTCATACAAAGATGAAGGAGCGGTTCCGCGACGCGTGGGAAGAAGCCGGGCAGGGCGACGGGCTGACCATCCCGGTCAAGAAACCGACCAAACGCATCGACTACATCTGGCTCGAGAAGAACGCGTCGCTACAGGTGAAGGAGATCACCGTGCCCTACACCGAAGCGTCGGATCATCTGCCGCTCTTCTCAGTGTTGGAATGGAAGTAGGCTGAATCGGCCAGGTATCCTTCTCAATCTCCTCCTCGTTCTCGTTCTCCTTCTCGAACGAAGGTCAGGGGGAGCGGAAGACGAGAAGGAGGACGAGAACGATGAGGAGGACGATGAGGAGGACGATGAGGAGGATTGACCCATCCCCCTGGTTCTTCAGGGACACTTTCCTGAAACTTCCCTCCCCAGCCCGTGTCCTGTTGCTATGGTTACCCGGCAATCCGGGCCGCTAGATGAGCCAACTGGAAGAGTTTGAGACGTTCATGATGAACTACCAGAACATGGTGTTCACGACTGCCGTGCGCCTTCTCGGAAACGAGACCGACGCCGCGGACATCTCGCAGAACGCCTTCCTAAAGGCCTTCGAGCACTTTGAAAACATCCGGAAGAGCCCGACGGCGGGCGGTTGGTTAAAGACGGTGACGACCAATCTGTGCCTCAACCACCTCCAGCGTTACCGCAACCGCTGGCGGATGTTCTCCGAGCTCCGCAACGAGAAGGAGGACGAGAGCAGCTTCGAATCGGACCTCGCCGCCGAGGCGCCTGTCGACGGTCTCGGCGATGACGAGCGCTCCATCCTCGAAGTCGCTTTGGCCCGTTTGCCGGAGGCGCAGCGGGTGCCGCTCGTGCTCTACCATTTTG
>JAYUUX010000542.1:0-7456 GCA_043754645.1 Verrucomicrobiales bacterium
TGCGGCCAAGCCTGGCTGCCCAAGGTGGAAGCGCCGCTGACGCCGAAGGAGTGGCTGGCGCGCAAGGAAACCTTCGATCTGCAACTCGTCGGCGCGCTGCGTCCGGGCAGCCGGCATCCGCGTGAATTCATCGAAGCGCATCGGAGCCAGCACGGCAGTTTGCCGAAGTCAGTGGCTGTCTGGATCGGGCCGGAAGGCGACTTCACGCCCACGGAACTCGACTGGGCCGAAGCGGCCGGAGCGAAGCCCATCACGCTGGGGCCGCTGGTGCTGCGGGTGGAGACGGCGGCGATCTATTGCCTGTCGTTTTTGAATTACGAACTCCAGGCCACCGTCCGCTAAGGGGCATGGTTTCCACCAAAACGGGTTGGTCCACGAAGGACACGAAGAGCACCAAAGCCAAAGCACTCTTCCATCTTAGTGCTCTTCGTGCCCTTCGTGGATGGAAACTCCTCCTCGGCGTTTTCCTTCTGACCTCGCTTCCGGTCCCCGCCGCGATCACCAACGTCACGGCGACGCGCACCACGGTTTCGCTCCGGGGCAACGCGGCCGGGATTCCGCTGCGGCTGTTCGCGCTCGCACCGTGGGAGAGTCCGTCCGTTCTGTCGAACCGCGTGCCACTGGCCACCGTCGCGGCGAAGAAGCCGGTGCGTGTCGACCTGGCACGGCGGGCCGACGGCTTTGACCGGATTTACTCGGGCTTCGTCCTGTGCCCGATGGATTCGGCCAAGCCGTTCGGTCCGGTGCGTTACGTGGAGACGGTCGACGGCGTGGCGCTGTGGGATGAACCGTTTCCCCAGCCCGCGAGCAAGAAGGGCCTCCAGGTCCAGATGGTCGACGACGCGCTGGCTCTGGGCGTGAAACACGCCGCGCTCAATCTCTACCTCGGCGGCTGGTTCCGCGGCCTTGACGCCAAGGACGTTCTCGAATGGACGGCCAATGGGCAGACCTACCGGTTCAATCGTCAGGCTGTGGAAGGATTGGATCGTCAGGTGAAACGCCTCTCCGATGCGGGTGTGGTGGTGAACCTCATCGTGCTGGCCGGACCGACCGGAGATCCGGCGGTCGACCGTTGGCTGGTGCATCCAAACTATTCGCAGAAGGCGCCCAACAAGCTTGCGGCGTTCAACACGTCGACTGAAGCGGGCTTCAAACATCTGCGGGCACTCTTCGAATTTCTCGGATCTCGTTACAGCCGGCCGGACCGGCAGTTCGGGCGCGTGGTCGGATTCATCATGAGCAACGAGGTGAACTCGCATTGGGACTGGAGCAACATGGGCTCGGCCACGATGGAGCAGTTCGCCGACGACTACCTGCGCGCGACGCGTTTGGCCTGGACGGCCCTGCAACAGTTTGCGCCGGCCAGCCGGGTGTATCTGTCGCTCGAGCACCATTGGAATATCGGCTATCGCACCAAGGAGCCGGACAAGTCGTTCGCGGCGCGCCCGTTTCTCGAATACATGAACGCCCGTTCGAAGGCGGGCGGGGATTTCCCGTGGCACGTGGCGTTTCATCCGTATCCGGAGAACCTGTTCGAGCCGCGTTTCTGGAACGACAAGACGGCCACGCCGGACGTCGCGAGCAAGCGGGTCACTTTCAAAAACCTCCCCGTGCTGACCGAGTTCTTCCGGCGGACTGACCTCGGCTACGCCGGCAAACCTCGTCGGATCATTCTCAGCGAACAGGGATTTCACACGCCGAAGGGCGCCGATGGCGAAGGCGTGCAGGCCGCGGCCTACGCCTATGCGTATCGACTGGTTGAGCGTGAGCCGGTGATCGACAGCTTCATCCTGCATCGACACGTGGATCACTCGCACGAGGGCGGACTCCTGCTGGGCCTTTGGTCCAACAAGCCCGGTTCCGTCGCTGATCCGGATCGGAAGAAGCCGGTTTACGATGTCTTCAAGGCAGCGGACACGGCGGAATGGCGTGAGGCGTTCGAGCCTTCGTTGAAGATCATCGGTTTGGAGAAGTGGCCGGGGGACGATTGAAAACCGGCGGCCCGCCTTGGAGCCGCGTCTCGTCACTTCAGCTTGAGCGACTGCGTGATCAAGCTGCGTTGGGGTGCTTTCGGACGGCGAAGCGCCAGCCAACCCAGGACGACGACTGCGAGAACGGCTCCGATTCCAGAGAAGAGAAATCCGTTTCCAGAATTCGTATCTATGACCACAGAAGCAACGGCCGGGGCGGGTGCGATCTGTGCAGGCGCTGGCTCGGGACGAGTTGTCTTAAGCGGCGCAGGTTCCGGAATCGTGGAGGTTTCAACGACCTTGGGCGCGGGCGGCTCCGGAGCCTTGATCGTTGCGACAGGCGCAAGAGGTGGCGGTGCGGTGACTGTCGGTTGCGCTTCGACTACTGCGACAGCGTTGGCGGGTTCTGGCGGGACGGGTTGAACGATCAACGCGGGCTTCGTTTCGGGTGCTTTGGGCTGGGCCGGGGTCTCGTTGTGGAGTCGCGGAGGAGTTTGGCTGATGGAGTTTGACACCGTGGACGGCGGAAGCTGCGGCGCTTTTGGGGTGGGAGCGGTCGCTTCGGGGCGGTTGGTTTCAGGCGGCTTGGCGGCGACGACGACGGTCGCTGGTGTCGCTTCCGGAAGACGCGCCGGGGGGTTGGAACTCAGCTCGATCTTGGTCGCGTTGCCGACGATCGACTTCGCCGCGACGATGGGTTTGGAGACCGGCGCGACTGGTGTTGCCGCGGCGATGATCGGCTTGGGCAAGGGCGGGTTTGGAATCGTCCACGGTCCCATCCCGGAGTTCACGGCAGCGGCGGTGAACTCCCGCTCGCGGACGGTCAGAAACGTAACGAATGGAAGACGGGTCCGCTCGAGGTCGGGCGCCGCGATGTCCTGGATGTCGGAGACGTTTTCGCTGAACGGCATCTCCGGGATTCGCGTTTTTGGGGCGCTGACCAGGGCGATGGTGAGGGCCGGGGAGCCGCCGGCAACGGCCTTGATGGCCGGGAGGGCGTTCGTGACGTTCCAACGGCCGACCCACGGCCGCTTGGAAATGAACGCATCGGCCTGGACGGCGTAGGCGCGGGAAGGGGCTGGTTCCCAGACAAACATCGGGAACGACGTGTCGAGATGCTCCCCGGCGACCCAGACGCCTATCGTGTCGCCGGGACGGGCGATTCCGTTGAAGCCTTTCACAAGCAGGTCAGCCACGGCGTCGCGGGTGGCCTGGGTGTTCCGCGCTGAATCGGCGGTGGCCTCGACGATGAGGAGGAAGCGGTTTTCGACGGCCGCGAGGCCGGGCGCGGACACGAGAAGGGCGGTGAGAAGGACTAGAACGTTTCTCCATCCCGGCTTCATCTTCGGTCTTTGTATCGGGCCCGTTCGCGTTGGTTGTAGCCGTCGAGATCGCGGCTGAAATCGTTGAGCGCCGCACCGATGTCGCGGATGAAATTGTCGCAGCTACACGAGAGATGTCCCTGGCCGGTGATGATGTCGCGTTCGGCGATATCGTCGGTGACGACCAGGACCTCGCCGTAGGGTTTCATCCTGTGGGCTGTCCGCTCGATCATGTCATCGGCTGTCTGGCCCGCGCGTGAATAAAGAATCTCAAGATTCCGAGAAGAGGGTTGTTTGGGGGTTCCGGGTGGTGCGCCTGCGCCGTCGAAGAAAATGGTGATCGGGGTGGACGTCGCGTCGCCGTATTGCTGGAGGATGGCGAGAAGCTCCTCGCGGGCGGAGGCGGAATGGCGGGCCTTGCCTTCGGCGACCTCCGGCCACCGGTGGAGCAGGCTGTAACCGTCGATCAGAATTCGGACCAGAGCCATGGAAGTAAGGATGAGGTATGAGGGAAGAAGTATGAAGGGAAACGTCGGACGATAGGCATCAGGCATCGGATGCCGGATGCCGGATGCCGGATGCCGGATGCCGGATGCCGGATGCCGGATGCCGGATGCGGCAGATCGTTGCCTCTGTTGCCTCGTGTGGCACAGTGGCGCCCATGCAGAAAAAGGAACCGATTCCAACGACTGTCCTCACCGGCTTTTTGGGCGCGGGGAAGACAACGCTGTTGAACCATATCTTGACCGCGAACCACGGACACCGATGTGCCGTCATCATCAATGAATTCGGCTCGGTCTCGATCGACAACCAGATCCTGATCGGCGCGGACGAGGAAGTGGTGGAGTTGAACAATGGCTGCCTCTGCTGCCGGGTTCGGGGCGACCTGATCAAGAGCCTGAGCAACCTTTTCCAGAAGCAGAAGCGCTTCGACTACGTGCTCATCGAGACGACCGGCCTGGCCGATCCGGGCCCGATTGCGCAGACGTTCGCCATGCCCGAACTTCGGGACAAGGTGCGCCTCGACGCGATCGTGACCGTCGTCGACGCCCGGCATATCGAGAAGGAGTTGATGGACGCGCCGGAGGCCAAACCCCAGATCGGGTTTGCCGACGTGCTTCTTCTCAACAAGACCGACATGGTGACCGCCACCGATCTCGACCGGGTCGAAGCCAAGATCCGGCGCATCAATCCGCTGGCGAAGATCCATCGGACAGAACGTTCCAAGATCGACCTTGGCCTTATCTTGAACCTCAAGGCCCGCGAGACGCTTGCGCCCCTGAATCTTCCTGCCAAACGCCCCGGTCTGAGCCTTCAGGCGGATGGTCCGGCGTTGTCGGCCGATGCGACGCACGCGCACGATCACGCCCACCACGACGAAAGCGTGACCTCGTTCTATTTCAACGACGACCGGCCTCTCGACATGAAGAAGACGGAGACATGGTTGAGCGATGTTCTCACCGAATTCGGCCCGCGCATCTACAGGAGCAAAGGCATCCTGAACATCAAGGGTTCTGCCAAACGCATCGTCTTCCACGGTGTGCAGCAGACGTTCGATGCGCAGGCCGAACGCCTGTGGAACATGGGGGAACACAAGACCAACCACCTTGTCTTCATCGGCAAGGATCTCGACGAAGCGATCCTGCGCAAGGGCTTCGAAGGTTGTTTCGCCACCTGAAAACCCGCGCCTATGCCACTCTACGAATATGAACTCTGCGAAGGCACCTGCGCTCCCTGCTCGGGCAGATTCACTCTGCGCCGGCCCGTCAATGCGCCGGAACTTACGAAGTGTCCGGCCTGTCGCAAGCCGGTGCGGAAGCTGATTTCGTCGTTCAATACCCCGACGATCACGAAGCCCGTTTCAATCTCGGACGCGAAGAAGGCCGG
Organism: Verrucomicrobiales bacterium; assembly: GCA_043754645.1. Taxonomy (GTDB): domain Bacteria; phylum Verrucomicrobiota; class Verrucomicrobiia; order Limisphaerales; family CANJSG01; genus CANJSG01. The sequence goes on from JAYUUX010000542.1 coordinate 5,180, forward strand.
CTTCACCGTGTTGAAGAAGACGGGCAAGGGCGAATACGAGAAGCAGTGAAGTGATCCGCCGCCGGGGCGTGTTTCGATGACCACCGCGAACAAGATCACCATTGTCCGCATCCTGCTCATCCCGTTCTTCGTGACGGAGATGATCTACTACACGCGGACGGGCGACGAAATGCATCGGCTCATCGGGCTGATCTGTTTTGCCGTCGCGGCGATCAGCGACGGCATCGATGGCTACATCGCGCGCCGCTACAATCAGCGCAGCGAACTCGGCGCATTCCTCGATCCGATGGCCGACAAACTCCTCTTGGTCTCGGGGATCGTCGTCCTCAGCTTCGACAACGGCTCGCACCTGGACAGGATTCCACTCTGGGTCACGACGACGATCATCAGCCGCGATCTGCTCCTGCTGTTCGGTGCGGCGGTCATCCAATACACGGTTGGTTCCGTCAACGTCCGGCCCCGCTTCGTCGGCAAGCTCGCCACGGTTCTTCAGATGATCATGGTCATCTGGGGGTTGCTGAAGTGGGATGCGATCTGGTTCAACCGCTTGTGTGTTGCGACGGCCATCGTCGCGGTAGTGGCTTGGGCGTTCTACGTCTGGGACGGAATGCGGCAGCTGAGCAAGAGTCCGAAGAGTTTTCCGTCGGCGAAGCAGTAACTTGGCGAGGTTCTTCGGTGGGATTAGCGGTAACGGACCCCGGGCTGTCCGTCCTTTTCGCTCTTGGAGTCTTTCCCGCTAACCCGTTCGAGCCGTCAGGAGATCCTTCCTTCTCACCTAGCGTGTCGGGTGGGGCTTTTGTGGATTGTGAATAACTTCCCACCACTAATGGGGCCTTTCCGCTTGAAGGCCCCCTGCCGGTTGGGCTTTCTGCTGTGAGCCATGTTCCTCAAGAACCTCACAGTGCTCGGGTTTAAGTCCTTTGCGGAGAAAACCTCCGTCAACTTCCTGCCCGGGATGACCGCCATCGTCGGGCCCAACGGGTGCGGCAAGTCGAACGTCTCCGACGCCATCCGCTGGGTGCTGGGCGAGCAGTCCGCCAAGGCGCTCCGCGGCGGCGAAATGGCCGACGTCATCTTCAACGGCACCGACACCCGCAAGCCGCTCAGTTTGGCCGAGGTTTCCCTTACGATCGGCGACGTCGATGAGGAGCACCTCAAGGCCGCCGGGGTCGAGATCGGCTACAACGAGGTCACCATCACCCGCCGCGTCTACCGCGACGGGGGCTCCGAGTATTTCCTCAACAAGACCTCCTGCCGCCTCCGCGACATCCAGCAGTTCTTCGCCGGCACCGGCATGGGCAAGACGAGCTACTCGATCATGGCCCAGGGCAACATCACCCAAATCCTCTCGGTGAAGCCCGACGACCGCCGTCTCGTCTTCGAGGAAGCCGCCGGCATCACCAAGTTCAAGGCCCAGAAGAAAGAAGCCCTCCGCAAGCTCGAGCACACGGACCAGAACCTCCTGCGCGTCCAGGACCTCATCAAGGAGGTCAAACGCCAGATCGGTTCCCTTCAGCGCCAAGCCGGCAAGGCCAAGCGCTACAAGTCGCTCATGATCGAGCTGCTCCACCTCGACACACAGTTGGCGAGGCACCAGTTCGACATCCTCCAGGGAGAAATCGGCGAACGCACCGTCGCGGCCGAGAAGGCCAAGGTGGAACTCGAAGTCGTCAACGAATCCGTCCTTCGCTGCGAAGACGAGATCCTCCAGCTGCGTTCGCGGCAAAGCGAACTGGAGCAGGACATATCGCTTCACCAGCAGCAGGGCCTCGAGATCAAGGCCTTGATCGACCGGCACGACAATCGGATCCGGATCAACGAGGAACGGTTGCTCGAACTCGAGGAGCAGAACCTGAAGGCGCTGCAGGAGATTGCGGAAGCCGAGGAGCGCAAGCGCACCGCCGAAGCCGAGCTGGTGCAGGTCAGCGAACGTCTTGCCGTCGCGCAGGAACAGCTCGCGTTGCAGCGCGTCGCCTTGGAAGAAAAACGTCAGGACGTCCAGGCCATCGAGTCGAATCTCAGCCGCGTGGCCGATGGCCTCCGGCGCGCCCAGTCCGAGGCGTTCAACAACGGTCAGCAGCTTTCCCGCGCCCGTAATGAGATCAACGCGCTCGATCTTCAGCAGCAGGGCAACGTCATCCGGTTGGAGAAGCTCAACTCCGAGAAGATCCAGGTCGAAGAAGAGACTGCCCGTCTCAACGCCCGCCTGACGGAATTCGAGGTCAACGTCGAAGCCGAGAAGCTCAGCGTCCAGACTGCGCGCGGCACTGTCGAAGA
>JAYUUX010000543.1:0-6345 GCA_043754645.1 Verrucomicrobiales bacterium
GGAAGCCCGCCCTACCTTGAGGTCCTCCCAGCGCGCGACGCCTGTGAAGTGACTGAAGAGCGCCTGAGTTTGCGGCAGGTGGGCGAATGGGTATTCCTCAAGACCAAGCTGGCGATGCAGGAAGCCGTTCGGCCCCGTGGCATCGATCAGGAAACCCGCCTTCCACGAGTGTCGCGTGCCTTGGTGTTGGCCTGAGAGTTTGACGCCTGTCGGAGTGAACTCAGGCTTCTCCAGAGCCACTTCCTCGATCAAGTCGACGCCCAGCTTCACCGCTTCCTGCGCGAGGAACTGGTCGAAGTCCGGCCTATACCAATGCGTGTCTGCCACCTCGTCGTTGGGACTGGCGGCGACGAGGAGTTCGTTTGAGCGGTCCGCCCGCGATTCAAACGGTCGGCCTGCCTTGTGATGATAGAAGCTGAAGCCGCGCTTGAGGCCGCAGCCGATCTTGGGATGGGTTCGTTGCCACGGTCCCCACGCGGTCAGCGGCAGGAGTTGGGGCAGGTCGAACTCGGCGGCGATTTCCTCCAACAGCAGGTTCGCCAGTGGTGTGCTCGATTCGCCAATGGCGAAGCGCGGGTGCTTGGACTTGTCCAGCAGCAGCACCCTTCGGCCCAGCCGCCGCGCCACCATGGCCATGATCGATCCGGCATAGCCGGAGCCCACGATGGCGATGTCGAAGTCGGGTGGCATGAAGTCACGGTCAGGTTGCCGGGCCGGACTCATTTCGCAAATGGTCGTGCGCGATCCGCCGCGCTTCCTCCAACAACACCCGGTCCATGAGCAGATCGCCGAATCGAAGTTTGGGCAGGCCGCTTTGCTGTTGGCCGATGAGATCGCCCGGGCCGCGCAACATCAGGTCCTCCTCGGCGATGCGGAAGCCGTCCGTGGTCGACTCCATGATCTTGAGGCGCTGCAACGATTCGGCCGTCTTCGAATTGGCCACGAGGATGCAGAACGAATCGTGGCCGCCGCGCCCGATGCGTCCCCGGAGTTGGTGCAGTTGCGCGAGACCGAACTGCTCGGCGTTCTCGATGACCATGACGGTCGCGTTCGGCACGTCGACGCCGACTTCGATGACGGACGTGGCGAGGAGCACCTGGACGCGGTTGTCGCGGAAAGCCTCCATTGCGGCGTCCTTCTCCTCCGACTTCATCCGGCCATGCACCATGCCGACGCGCCATGGGCTGAGGAGGGGCGTGAGCTTCTCCGCTTCCTTCGCCACCGCCTTCACGCCGGCGGCGGTGTCCTCTTCCTCCAGACGGGAGTAGACGACATAGGCCTGGCGGCCGTCTTTCAGCTTCTGGCGGATGAAGTCCCAGACCTTGGGAAGGCTTTTGGCATCGCGGACAAAAGTCCGGATGCGGCCGCGACCAGGCGGTAGCTCGTCCAACACCGAGACGTCGAGATCGCCGTAGAGCGTGAGGCCGAGCGTGCGCGGAATGGGCGTGGCCGTCATCACGAGCAAGTGCGGGTAACGCCCCTTGCGCAGGAGCGCCTCGCGCTGGGCGACGCCGAACTTGTGCTGCTCGTCGATGATGACGAGCCCGACCTTCTCCATGCCGAACCCTTCCTGCACCAGCGCGTGCGTGCCGATGACGACGGCGCCGTGGGCCGGGTTGCGCGGCCTTGTGCCGCCACCGAGGGCCAGTTCGCCCATCACACGTTGGGCGTCGGCGGCTGTCTTGATGCTGCCGGTCTGGAGCGAGACGGGAATGCCGAGCGGTTCGAAGCCGTTGCGGAACGTGCGCGCGTGCTGCTCGGCGAGAATCTCCGTCGGGGCCATGAGCAGCACGTTGTAGCCGCTCTCGATGGCCATGAGCGCGGCGCAGGCGGCGACGACCGTCTTGCCCGCGCCGACGTCGCCCTGGAGCAGCCGACGCATGGGAACCTTGCCGCCGAGGTCGGTGCGGATCTCTCGCAGGACACGCGTCTGCGCGCCGGTGAGCTGGAACCGGAGCCTCGCGAGATAGGGACGGATGAGCGAATTGTCGCCCGCGCAGGGCAGGGGCTGCGAGTTCCGCTCCAGCTTGATGCGACGGCGTTGGATCTGGAGCTGGAGATCGAGGAATTCGTCCATCGCCAATCGGCGTCGGCCTTCCTCGTCGTCACCGGGCAGTTCCGGGAAGTGCAGTTTGCGAAGAGCCGTCTCGCGATCGCACCAAGTTTCTCCAAGCAGGCTGCGCTTCTCGTCGGGGACTTTGCCGCGGACAAACTCCAGGGCCCGCCACATCGCCGACCGCACCGAGCGTTGCGGCAATCCTTCCGTCAGCGGATAGATCGGCGTGATGCGGTTGATGTGGATGAAGAGTTCGTCGCCGGCCTCGATGACCTCTGTCTCGGGATGGTCGATGGACTTGGGCTTCTTGGCTCCGACCTTGCCGTAGATGAATAGTTCGTCGCCCGGCGCGAAGACTTTCTCCATGAACGGGAGATTCCACCAACGCAGGTAGAGCCGGCCGGAGTCGTCCTCGACGATCACCTCGACCACCGAGCGCGAGCTCTTCGCCCAGCGCTTCAATCCGGCGGCGACGACCTTGCCGCGCGTGGTCGCGGCTTCGCCGGGTTCCAGCTCGGCGATCTTCTTGGAATGCCGCCGGTCCTCGTGGCGGCGGGGGCCGTGGTTCAAGAGGTCGCCGATCGTATGGATGTCGAGCCGGGCCAGTTGGAATGTGCGTTCCGGCCCGACGCCCCAGATGGTGGCGACGGGCAGATCAAGCGGGGAACTGGCGGCAGCCGGATCGGGCACAGCGGCAGTTACAGCAGGGAAGCGTCGATTGGCCAGCCTGAGTTTGCTAACTACGCGGAACGTTCCATGGCGAAGGCCACGCCGTTGGCGTCCATGCCTCGGTAGCCGTTGCCGGTCGATCCCTGGAAACCCATCGCGTAGCCGGTCTGCTGGAACATGATCGTGACGAACATCTGCAGCGTCTGCGAATACGGGTCCAGGTTCCACCGGCCATTGAACGGGATCTCGCCGACGAACGGCATCGTCTGCCGGCCATCGCAGGTTCCGTCCGGGCGGAGTTCGAGGAACATCGTCGTCTCGACGATTCCGTAAAATTGCGCGCGCCAACGCGCGACGAGCAGCATGGGATTCTGGATCGGAAAGATCGCCCCGAACGGCGCGGGCGGCGGTGTTGGCTGCGGCGGGTTGAATTGATGGGGTTGCGGAAACGGGGGAGGAACCGGTGTCGGTGCGGGATTGGGCTTAGGCGGCTCCGGCCGCGCAGCGCGGATGGCCTGGCGGCATTGGCGAACCCAGTCGGTCGCGCCGAGCGATTGGAAGACGGCGAGCGCGTCTTCGAGGGCTTCGACGTCCGCTGGTTTGGAGCTGATGGCGGTCAGGAAAATCGCCTGGGCGAGATCAAGCCGCTGCGAGTCGGTCTTCGGATGCGCCAGCAGCGTCTTCACGCGCTTGAGCAGGCGGAGTTCGTCCGACGTGTCGTCGGGCGTGAGTTCCTGAAGCAGCTTGGCCATCTCGAGGAGCACCTCGGTGTTGGCGGGATCGCGTTCGTTCGCTTCTTTCAACAGCTTGAACGCGCTGTTGAGCCGGGCTGTGCGTTGCTGGCGGTCATCGCTGCCGAAGTGGTCGTCCGCCTCCGCCAGGATGAGCCGGGCTTCCTTCAGGCGGCGGTTGATCAGCGTGGTGTTGCTCTCGACCGGTTCCGGGTTGGGCGCGGGCTTGGGTTCAAGCTGCGGGGGAACCTGGCGCTTGAGGATGTCGAGCAGGCGCTTGAACTGCACATCCAGCATCGCTTCGTTCAGCTCAAGGGCGTTGAGCGAAGGAAGGCGTCGAAGGGGAATGGGCAAGTCGTCGGCCCGGGGCACGCCGGCACCGTCGAGGAGCACTTGGATGACGGTGATCTTGCGTTCGAGGGCGGTGGCCACTTCCAGCCGAACGAAGTCGTCCTCGCAGTCGAGACGGCGGCGTCCGTTGGGCAGAGCGCAGGTCATCCATTCGGGGCTCATGAGCACGAGCATGACCTTGGCCTTGGCGAGATTGTCCTCGATGACCTGCTTGAAGTCGGCCCCGGGATCGATGGTGTTTTTGTCGAAGAAAATGTCGTCCTCGCCGTAATGGGCCTGGAGGAGCGCCAACAGGGACGAGGTGGCGAAAGGCGCTTGGCGTCGGCGGTAGCTGATGAAGATGCGGGCCATGGCTTGAGTTCTGCGAATGGTTCTACGGCCGGTCGACGGCGCCGACAACGGCGAAGCAACGACGAAGTGCGAAGGCCGAAGGCCAAATGGGAACTTCTGGAAGGCGGGCTGGAAGCCCGCCCTACTTTGGAGGCCTGCATGACGGCGAGTAGCGCCGACTGGCAGTCCGCTGTATCGCGGGTTGGCAACCCGCATGGCCAACTACCTTCACCGGGCTGATTTCGTTCTTGGGGCACTTGCCGACTCCCAGTCGGCGACACGGCGGAGTGCCACTCCGCGCTACATTGGCCTTTGGCCTTCGCGCTTCGTCATTTCCCCAGTCGTCCCTCTCAACGCCCGTCGTCCGCTTTGGCGCGGTTCTTTGTGAAGACCTCGGTCTGGTTGGGAGCTCCGGTGAGGGCGCGAGGCCGGTCGGATTTCTGCTGGGCGCGGAGATCGGCGAGCGTGTCCTCCATGCGCTGCGCCCAGCCGGCGAGTTCGGATTCCAGCAGGCGCTCCGTCGCCTCGACGACGCGGTGGATGTTGCGCGGCAGACGACGTGCGATGGGCGGAAGCTGGTCCCACCACGTCCGCAGATTGGCCAGCTCCTCCACGATCTGGTTGAAGCGGATGAGCGACCGTTCGGTCTGCGAATAGTGCAGGTAAGTGGCCAGCGCCGTCGCGAGCGTAGTGGTCAGGGCGATCCAGATCTCGCTGTTGAACGCGGCCAGCATCGTTCCAAGGCCGCCGATGACGACGATCAACGTCTGCACCAGTTGGAGCCGGAATCCCAGCAGGCCGACGCGACGTCGGAAATTGGTGAGCTGGTTGTCGACGCGCACCTCCATGTAGAGCTCCGCGTCGATCGGACAGAAACCGTCGTCGCCTTCCACCTTGATCGGTGGAGTGAAGCTCGCGGGCATGGCCAAGGCCGTGCGGTTCAGCTCCGATTGCATGAGCCGGTTGCCGATCGTTTCCAGCCGACGCTGGAAGAGTTCCTCGGGCGTTTCCTGGCCGATGCGGTGGACGCCGCCTGCGCAGGCCTGCACGCGGTAGCGGTAGATCTCACGGCGCACGGCCTCGGCGCTGCTGCGGCAGAGAATCCAGCGGTTGCCGGGACGGAAACGGTTCGAGAGCGCGATCAGGACCGCGCCGAGCACTGGCAGGGCGATCAAGGGAAAGCGCAGTCCTGCAACCACCGGGGCCATCCACGCCGCGGCTTCGGCACCTGCCCTGAGTCGCGCCATCTCCACCTGCTGCTGGCCCACCGCCAACAGCACGGCCAGCACGCCGACGCTCAGGACCGTCGCCTGCATACGGTAGAACCCTAGTTTGAAGCGGTCGGAGTTGTGGTCGTAGATCTGGTAGCGCCTCCACGCCTCTTCCAAGAGCGTGCGGCTGCCATGGCGCGTGAGGAGGAGCTGCTCGAAATCATCCGGCGACCCGTCGATGGAGAAGAGCCGGATGTTCCCGTCGGAAAGGATCTCGGACAACGCCTGGTCGGGAATGCGTTCCGGCACTTCGTCGGCCAACGCGGCGATCTCGTCGGCGAGGCGGCCGCTGCCTTCGAGAACGAGGATGGGCCAGCCGCGTCGCACGCTTTGGAGGACTTCGTTCTTGGCGATGGTGCCGCCGTTCACGAGCAGCACCTGCACGGGCGCCTTGCGGGCGTAGACGGCGACGATGTCGAGCAGCCAGGAAGTCTCGTTGCCCCATTCCGTGCCGGGCGTGAGGACGAAGTGGGAATGATTCGGCTCGAGCGGGCTGCCGTCGACGACCTGGTCCTTGGGCGGACCGCCCGGATAGATGGACTTGGCCTTGGGCGTGACGCCGAGCAACGGGGTCAACCGGCCCCGGTCGGCCACGGCTTCTCCGAGCAGCTGCATGACGCCGGAGCTGGTGCCGCCATCGACCACGAGCATCTGCGATTCACCCGCCGCCCGTGCGACCACGCGGCTGAACAGGGGCGCCAGTCGGCGCATCTGGGAATCGTCCATGCCGCGCGCCCCGCCGACGACGAGCAGGACGGATTTCGGCTCGAAGAGGTTCAGCGCGGCGATGATGCGTTCTGGCGACGTCTTGGGCTCGGGCACGACGGCGAGCGCGTCGACGCCGTTGGCGAAGCGGATCTGGCCGCCGCCGGGCGGGTCGAGGTGGCGGCGCGAGTCGGGCGGCTCGCCAGCCAGCGGGTCGACCCAGCCGGCGACC